>NZ_JADNQM010000040.1:0-85921 GCF_046269425.1 Amycolatopsis sp. cmx-11-12
GATGCCGCGCACCGGATCCGCTGCTCAAGCTGGCGCAGACGCCACCAATACCGCGCCCAGCAAAGCCACTACCAGCGACAAACAACCCACGAACCATGACCATCACGAACTACGACTGGAGTACTAGTACACCTTCGGGTCATATGGCAGCACAGCCGTATCGGGCACTCTTGGTGTTGAACATGTTGAACACCCGCCGCGCGCGGGTTCGTGCCCTGCGGACCGTCGCTGGCTGGGCGCAGACTTGCCACCGTTTCGATCTCTGCCTCCGCGTCCGGCACCAGTCCGGTGATCTGCAGTTTGGTCGTGAACTGTTCTGTCCAGTACCACGGCATCGCGTCGAATCTCACCGTCCGGCAGCCGCCTCATCGCCAGCCAAGCCGGAGCCTGCTGGAAGAACTACGGCCCGGGCGACCACGCACGGGCACCTGCCCATCCGAACATCTACCGAACACGCGACAGTTGATCACGCGAGCCTGCCAGTATCTTAATCGGTTCACCGCGGCTACGCGGTCAGGATCGACCGTGGTTGACGGTCAGGCACCCACACGGGTATTTGCTTGCACTCAATCGGTTCAACGGCTGGCGTGCGCCAATTTAACCGACTATACAAGTGGTTTGTCGCCAATGCACCAGGGAGGCTGAAATGCTACGAAGAATCATCCTCATAGCAGTTCTTCTGCTGGCTTCGCTCACTGTCACAACAGCGAACGCCACGGCTGCCGAGAACTGCGTCGAAAAGTCCTTGGTGGCCAATGCTGGATATAACAAAGCGAACACCAAACTGTGCCTGGAGCTCGTCGGTGGCAAGCGACGCGCCAAGCTCAGAGCGGACTGCTACTACTACTGGGGTGCTCACTGGTCGGGTGACAAGCCCTGCACTGCCAAGGTGGAGTTCCTTGTGGTGGTCACCTATGAGGACGAGTCAAAGTTCTTCCCGACCAACCTCAAGAGTGCGAAGACCACCGACAACATCTACCTTTCCGGTGTGAGCAACCTCTACACCTGTAAGAGCCCGCCGTCCGACGTTCAGAGTGTCACTGTGCATATGGGCCTCAAATGGCAGCAGTACTGGAATGAACAGAACTACGGAACGCTCTCGCTCACGTTGCGCAACGGTGGCTGTTGAGAAGATTGGGTGAATCATGCAGAGAAAATGGACACTCGTCCTGACCGTTACCGCGCTCAGCCTATCCGTCATCGTGTCGCCCGCGAACGCCGTGACGGGAGGGCCAAGCGCTAATGAGATCTTGCTGAAATGCGGCGACGGGGTGGCGTGTAGCTTCGACCTGATCACGCCGAAGGATGGCAGGCAGGAGATCGTCGCTGGCAAGCCCACCGCAGTAGGGCCGGTCATCAACTGCACCTCGTCGAACGCCCAGAGGAGGATCAGCAAGGCGGTCACCGACGGCACTTCGGGTCACGTGGAGAAAGAGGCGGGCGGCAGCATCACCGTGACGCTCGGGAAAGAGGGCCTTGCTTCGGCCGCGTTCACCGCGTCCTATGCCCAGCGGTGGGGCATCGCCTGGGAGAAGAGCAAGACATTCACCATCGAAGACACGGTCACCGTGCCGCCGAAGTACAAGATGTGGCTCGTCCGCACCCCGAGCCTGCGCAAGGCGCGCGGCACCTATGTTGTGCGATTCAAGTCGCCCTACGAGGGCAAGTTCTTCTATGTTGTGCAGGACGTCGTGATCACCGGCCCCAACCCGAACAGCGGGGGCGGAACGACAGTACTGCGGAGCGCCAAGCTCACCGCCAGCGAAGAGAAGCGTTTCTGCACATGAAACTCCTGGCACTGGCGGTCGCACTCGTCATCTTGACCCATCCGACGTCGGCGGCGGCCGATCCGCCGTCCACTATCGACGTCGGCACAGGCCCGAACGGGCTGGCCCTCTCCTCGGACGGGAAGAGGTTGTACGTCACCAATCAGGATTCGAATGATCTGTCCGAGGTGGACACCGGCAAGCGTACGGTGGTGCGCACCATCTCCCAAGGCAACCAGCCGAGCAGCGTCGCCGTGGGCGGCGAAGGCGGGCAGGCCAGGGTCTTCGTCAGTAACGCCGAGAGCAACACCATCACGGTCATGTCGAACCTCACGGCGAAGGACCCGTCCATCGCTGAACTGGACGAGAATACCGCCGGCCTGAAACCGTCATCGCTCGCGGCGTCCGCTGACGGCAAAGTCCTCTATGTGAGCAGCGGGAGCGACAACGAGGTGCGGAGGCTGACGTACACCAGCAACAATCCTGCCCCTTTGTCGGCCACCGTCGAAGTCGGTAGCGCACCAAACGGCCTCGCGCTGGTGAACGACGTGCTCTATGTGACCAACGGCGAGAGCAACGACGTCTCCGTGCTCAACGTGAAGACTTTGACGGTGCGGGCGACCGTTGAGGTTGGGGTCCGGCCGAACAGCGTCACGACGACAGCCAAGGGCGACAAGGTGTTCGTCACTAACCACGACTCCAACACCCTGTCGATAATCAGTGTGCCGAGCCCGGACAAGGCGACGGTGACCGCCACAGTCACAATCCCGCCCCAGCCCACGAGCCTGGCGCTATCCCCAGACGAGAAACGGTTGTACATCTCGCATGAGGGCAGGTCGAAGATCACTGTGATCGACGCCTCCACCAGCGAGCGTCTTGCGGACCTGACTATGAAGGACGGCACGGCGGGCGCGAGCGGAGCCAATGGCATCGCCGTGTCCCCGGACGGCGAGTACCTCTATGTAATCAACAACGGGGGCAACACCGTAGTCGTCGTGAAGACCAAGGAATAGCATTTGACGGAAGGGTTGAAGGCAGGGTTCCGGCGGTGATGCCGAGGGGTCGGTATATAGGTCATAAGATTTGTGTGTCCCAGCCGGGAATCGGTGGCCGGTGCGGAGCTAACTAGGAAGGCCGCCGATTCTGTCGCGATTACTACAAGAATCTTAACAGTCTCGCCAAGTTTACTTCTTTAGGTGGTAAGCTAGCCCGCATGAGGTCACCTTGACCGTGCGAAGAGCCACTTCTTTCACGGCTGACTCAATATCTGGGAATTCTGTGAGATCAACACCTTGTTCCTTCTCGGCGACCTGGCCGGGTCGACCTTGCCGAACGCACGCTTCCGGCAAGGTCGATTCACGACACGTCATCGGCGCTTAGCGCTTTAGGCGATAACAAGCGTCGATGCACAGTGCGGAGTTTTGCGACGGCTCCGGAGGGGAATCACTCGAGCGTTGCGATGGTGGCGAAACGGATGTTATGCAACAGGTATGAACCGTCGACACGCCGGTTAGGCAAGATCGACTCGATGGAAAGCCGGCGAGAGGGCATCCATCAGCTCCACCCGGGGTGGAAGCCGCGTCTCGTCTCGTTCGACCCCGGGTGTCGCTGACTTGATTGAGCAAGGCGCCACAGGATTCGAGCATGTCGGTTCTTCGGCATGCCGATCCGCGCGGTCGACTACACCTTACCTCCAAGTCGCTGCCGGTGACTCCTAGTGCACCTCCGGGTCCTATGGACAGCGCAGTCGTATCTGGAACTCTTGGTGTTGAACAGTTGAACGTGCGCTGCGCTTTACCTGGCCCATGAGAAGATTCAAATTCTTGCCAGCGCCCCAAGTGAAGGTTGTCGTCCACGTGAAGAGCTGAAAGGAAGCCTGGCGTTATGGCGGTTGACCGTGTCTCTTTGTCTTCCGATGACGGTGGCCCTGTTCTGACGGGATTGCCGTTGCCGTTCGGTTGCTGCGAAGACAACCTTGGGAATGCCAGTTGGCTGGCGGCCGATCTGGATGAATGGATCACCGCCTCGGGTGTCGGGTTGGCCGTGGCGTCGCAGCCTCGGGCGCGGGCCAGCGGGTACGCGCTGCTGTCCTGCCTGAACTATCCCGCTGCTTCACCGGAGCTGCTGAGGCTGATCTCGCGGTATTTCGCTTTCTACTTCGAATGCGATACCTCACGCATCGAGTTCCCCGCGCTGGCGGGCGAGCCGGCTGATGCGGCTGCCGAGATACTCTGCTGCTCCGCGACGATCCAGGACCCTCAGCGGCCGTTACCGACCTCGGCAGGCCGTCACGTGGAAGCGCTTCGCTCGATCACTGAGCAGTTGCAGCGGTTCGCGACGCCCGAGCAGGCCGAACGCGCTCGCCGCGGCGAGCAAAACTACTTCGTCGGAGCCGCCTGCGAGGCCGCGTACCTCGCCCAGGGCACAGTGCCTACGTCCGCCGAGTATCAATGTCTGCGCGAACACACTGTCACAGCCGACTGGCACCTGGCCTTGGTCGAGATCACCGGCGGATTCGAGGTACCCGGCGATACGAGGTGGCGATCTGACGTCCGGGCGGCCGTCCGGACCATGGGCGGTCTGCTGGGACTCATCAACGACCTGGCCTCCTGGCGGAAGGAGGCCCGAATGTCACCTCAGGCGTTGAACTATCCGGTCGTGATCTCACGGGAACTTGGGTGCACTCTGTTCGAGGCGGTCTGCGAGACCGCCGACAGGATGTCCGCCCACGCCCAGAGGTTCTCCGAGCAGACCGGGCGGCTGATCCGCAAAGGCGGCACTCTCGGCCGTTGGGCGGCCGGAGCGCGCCACTGCGTCGCTGGATGGCATCGCTGGCACGCCCGTAGCGAACGCTTCAGCCTCGACACGGCGGATCGGGATCGGTTGCCGTAGAGGTGCTCGGGCGCCCGGTCCGCGAGTGGGGCCACGCCTGTCTCCGGGCGGTGCGATGTGGGTGCTGTACACCGTCGGCCCTTGTGGGGGCGCGGCCGTTCTGAGCACTCTGGTAGTTCACATCGTGAAACGCCCGCAGCGTTTGACCTGGTCCCAGTCAGGAGAGCTATGCCGAGTCGTGCCCGCAATGACCGGCTTCGCGACCTGTTGACCGCCGCGGGGTGGAGTTTCGATAATCTGGCACGCGCGGTGAACAGCGCGGGCACCGAAGCCGGATTGAGGCTGCGGTACGACCGGACCGCCGTCGCGCATTGGCTCTCCGGGACCCGCCCTCGAGGTCAGGTGCCCGCACTGATCGCCGAAGTGCTGACCCGAAGACTCGGCCGACCGGTGTCATCCGCCGAGCTCGGCCTGACGTGCGCGACAGCGGGGCGGAAGACCGCCCGGCCCGCCGGCAAGATCGCCGCGTTCGCTGACCTGGTCAGGGCGGACCTGGATCTTGTGGGGCACGACAAGCTCGCTCGGTCGGTGTACCGGCTGGATGTGCTGGTGGTACCGGCCTGGCGGTCGAAGGGCTTGGACGTCCGTCACGCCGACGATCGCACCGGGCCGACGTCGGCACAGGTCGGGATGGCCCGGCATCTGACGCAGGCTTTCGCCGCCGCCAATCACCAGTACGGCAGCGGCCACGCCAGGACCGCGCTGACCGCCTACCTCGCCGACGACGTCCTTCCTCGCCTGGCTGACCCGGTGACCGAGACCGTTCACCGGGAGCTGCTCGGCTCGGCTATCGATCTGGCGTTGCTGATCGGATTCGCGTGCTTCGACAGCAACGAGCACGGGCTGGCCCAGCGCTACTACCGGTTCGCGCTCGAACTCGCGGTCTTCGACCGTGACCCCCTCCGATACGCCATCGTGCTGCGGGCGCTGAGCCAACAGGCGTGCCACCTCGGGCATGGGAGACCGGCATTGGGGCTGGCCCTCGCGGCGCTGGCCGCGGGAAACCATCACGCCCAGCCACGCACCGGCGCCTTTCTCCACGCTCAGGTATCGCTGAGTTACGCCACTCTCGGCAGGGCGGACGCGGCACTGGCCTCGCACCAGAGTGCTCGCGACAATCTCCGCAACGCCACCGGGCCACCCCCGACGTTCGGCTCGTATCACCGGGGCGAACTGGACTATCACGCCGCATCGATCCGTACCTTCGACGGCGATACCTCAGGCGCGATAGTGGCATTGCGCTCCGCGTTGCGTCACTATCCCTCCGCCGAACGCCGCTCGCGCGTGCTGACGTTGGCCGAGCTCGCCGAGCGGCAACTCGACCTCGGCCTGCTCACCCGAGCCTGCGCCACGGCACACCGCTTGCTCGACGACTACCCACGTGTGCACTCCGGTCGTGTCACCGCGGCGATGGACGGTCTGCGGAACCGCCTTCGGCAGTTTCAGCGGAATCCCGCGGCGCGCGCGTTCAACCAACGATGTTCCGCGATGTCCCAGTCCCATTCTGCCAGCAGCAGTTCGGGTACCTGACTTCACGCTCGTGCGCCCACTAGGGGCGATCCTACGAGAGGCCGCGGAACAGAATCTATCCTGGCGCGCTAGCTCTTAGCCGATGGCTGGCCGAGGATTCAACACTTTCAACAGAAGCCCCTGCCATCGCCGGAATAATAATAGCCGGCACGGACCTAATGTTGGACTGTGCTGGAGCAGACGAACTATCGAGCGGACTTCCCGGTGTTCACCGACCTGGCGCTCCCGGGCCACAGGCGGATATACCTTGACAACGCAGCGACGTCCCAGAAACCGCACGGTGTCATCGCCGCGATGAACCACTATTTCATCTCCCAATGCGCCAACGTCCACCGGGGATCCTGCTGGATGGCGCAGGAGACCACCGCGGACTACGAGGCGGCCCGGGCAAAAATCGCCACGTTCATCAACGCCTCCTCGGCGTCGGACGTCATCTTCACCCACAACGCCACCGAAGCCCTCAATCTGGTCGCCAACACACTGGCGTGGGCTGAACCGCCGCTCCGGATCGGTGCCGGCGACGAGATCGTCACCACCCGGATGGAGCACCACTCCAACCTGCTGCCCTGGCGCCTGCTCGCCCAGCGCGTCGGCGCGAAGCTGCGCCATCTCGACATCACCGACGACGGCCATCTCGACCTGACCAACCTGCCCGAAATGATCACCGAGAAGACCAAGGCCGTCGCCGTCGTCCACACCTCGAACATCCTCGGCACCGTCAACGACATCACCCCGATCGTGCGCCGCGCCCGCCACGTCGGCGCACTCGTCATCGTCGATGCCTCCCAGACTGCGCCACACCTGCCGCTCGACGTCCAGGCGCTCGGCGCCGACGTCGTGGCCTTCACCGGCCACAAAATGTACGGACCGACCGGGGTCGGTGTGCTCTGGGGCCGCCAGAGCCTGCTCGAGGCGCTCCCGCCGTTCCTCGGTGGCGGCAACATGATCGACACCGTCACGGCCACCGGCACCACCTACGCGGCCCCGCCCCATAAGTTCGAGGCCGGCACTCCTGCGATCGCCGAAGCCATCGGCCTCGGCGCCGCCGTGGACTACCTCACCACCATCGGCATGTCCACCGTGGCCCGCCACGAACAACGCCTCATCGCCCACGCCCTCACCGAACTCGACACGGTTCCCGGACTGCGGATCATCGGGCCACGCACCCCCGCAGGCCACGGAAGCGTGATCTCTTTCGTCTCCGACACGGTCGACGCAGAACACCTCGGCCGACGCCTGGACCAAGCGGGGATCGCCGTGCGGACCGGCCAGCACTGCGCAGCGCTGGTCTGCGACCGCTTCCACATCCCAGCGGCTGTCCGCGTCAGCCTCGCTCTGTACAACACCCACGACGACATCGACCACCTGATTTCAACGCTGCGGAACCTCCACGCTCACCACGCCGCTTAGGCGGTCGGGGAACACAACGGCCTCGGCTGGCAGATTCTCGTCTAGGTGAACATGAGACTACATGTGTGCAATACGAGAGAAGGCGGCCTAACGTCAACAGAAGCGGACGCACCGTGCATCGGAAGGTGACAATGGCGAGAAAACCTGTCAGCACGTGTTCCGCCGTGGCTTTCGGCGTTGCCGCCCTATCCCAAGGTGGTGTCGCGAACCCCCACGACAACACCGTAGAGATCGAAATCGACAAAGGCCGTAGAAATCTGACTGGAACACTGCTTCGTTGCTCAACCGACGACCACGTCACTTTGACTCAGCACGGTGCTTCGGCTCCGCGCCTGTCCGGTGCCCGGAGCCAGGCAGGCGAACTCCGCCCACTAAGGCCGAGCCAGGGTTCCCGCCATGACACATCCGCAGACATCTCGGCTGTCCTCGCCAGGGCAAACCGCTTTCTTGCTCAGCGGTGATCATGGTCCATGATACCTCGGGCCAGGACGGTTGACGCGTGATCGCTCCTGGATGGCAGCGTGGGCGGCGGGCATACGTGGGTGATCGTGCCGGAACGCGCGGCATCCCGTGGCAACTCGCAAAAGCTATAGTCAGCACTAGAAAAATAGATGCGGACAAGTGTGAGAGTTGGAAATGGTTGCAAGAATGAAAGGGGAACCTTGTGGGTGAGAAAATGAAGGACCCGGAAGGCTATCGGGCCGCGGCAGTCGAATCAATCGAACACAACAAACTCCAACAGGCAAATGCAGAAGCGACGTTGGCTGTGTCTGAAGCCGTCGAGCAACTTACTGACGTGGTCGACGCCAACCGCAAGGAGGCTTCCTCCGACTAGCCCCCGCGCCCGCTTTAAGGACGGCAGGGCCGAAATCGGCTACCGGATGTCTCGCCTGCGGCGCGTGGACAGTCGGTGCCGTTCTGTGACCTGGGGTGCCCGAAAGCAGGTTCGGTGAGGAAGTGTCTGGTGGCGCGTATCGCGTTTGATCTGCCGTTTCGCTCGGCAGGCCTGCCCGACTTAACCGATGCCACGGAACACCATCACCGTTGGCTCCTGGAAATGGGCCTGCTGACCAGCACGGCCGCAGTCGACCGGTTGATGTCCTGGGGGCCACATCGATGTGCGGCGCACTTCCATCCGTACGCGCGCGGCGCTGACCTTCTTCTGGCCACGGACTTCTATGGCTGGATGATGGCCATCGACGGCCAGTTCGACGGCCCGATGCGTGACCGCCCGGATCAGGTGCGTCAGATCATCCAGCGCCACGTCGCCATCCTTGACGGCCGTGCCCCGTCCCCGATGTCCTCGGCGGAAAAGGCGTTCGCCGATATATGGGAACGCATGACCGCTGGGATGAGCTCTGCCTGGCCGGCCCGTGCAGGCGCCTGCTTCGCCCGCTTCCTACAGAGCTATACGGAGGAGGCCGTCAACCGGCGAGACAAGGTGAACCTGCACCCGGAAACCTATCTCGCGTTGCGGACCCGGTCCGGCGCGATGGACATCATCAGGAAACTGGCCGAGCGGATCAACGACTGCGAACTCCCGCAACGGGTCACTGACCATGAAGTCGTCAGACAGCTTTGCTACCTCTCCACCCAGATCATCGACGTCGTGCAAGACGTCCTGTCGCTCGACAAGGAGGTCGCCGAGGGCGAGATGCACAACCTCGTACTGGTCTTGCAGCGACACCACGGCTGGGATGAAGGCCGGGCAGTCGACCACAGCCGGACGATGGTGCGGGAATGGGTTCACTCATTCCACGCGCTGCAAGGTGACCTGCCCGCCGTGTGCGCTCAACTGGACCTCTCCGACACCGAACGTGCCCGGCTGTATCGGTATGTCGAAGCACTGCGGGCCTGCATGCGCGGTAACCATGACTGGTGCAGCGAATCGCCACGTTACGCACCCGACGCGGGCGAAGGCAGCCTGTATGTCGGCTACCTGGAAGGACTGGCCCACGCCTACCATCTGCCGGAGGATAGCGTCGGGTCGCCCACGGGTGATCTCTGATGAGGAAGTCGAAAAGGTGAGTACGAGGACATTGCCGGAGAAGCCAGGACACGACGTGCAGTAGTCGACCCGGTCAATGGCGACAACCACGGATATGTCGCAGTTGGCGAGTCGCGGATCCGGCGTGCGTTCAAGCTTAAGGGGTCCTAACAGATTGAGTGGGCTTTGAGTCGGCGCCAGCAGATGATGGCGCAGCCGAGGGTGAGGAAGGCTTTGTGGATGTCGTCGCGGTCTTCCCAGCAGATGCGTAGGCGTCGGAACCAGTGCAGCAGGGCGAAGGCGCCTTCGACGACCCAGCGGTGAATGCCGAGGCCGGAGCCGTGTTCCTGGCCTCGGCGGGCGATGACCGGGATGATTCCCGCGGCGCGGACCAGTTTGCGGTATTTGTCGTGGTCGTAGGCGCGGTCGGCGTAGATCCGTCGTGGCCGCCGGCGGGGTCGCCCACGGCGGCCCCGGACCGGCGGGATCGCGTGGATCAGCGGCATCAGCTGGGTGACGCCGTGCCGGTTCCCGCCGGTCAGGGTCGCCGCGAGCGGGATGCCGGTGCCGTCGGTGATCACATGGTGCTTGGACCCGGTACGGGCTCGGTCTACCGGGCTGGGGCCGGTTTCCGGCCCCCTTTTAACGCCCGCACATGCGATCCGTCGACCGCCGCCCGTGACCAGTCCAGCTGGTTCGCCCCATTCAGCTCCGCCAGCAGCAGCTCGTGCAGTTGCTGCCACACCCCGGCCTCGGTCCAGTCCCGCAACCGGCGCCAGCACGTCATGCCCGAGCCATAGCCCAGCTCTTGCGGCAGGAACTCCCACGGAATCGCGGTATAGAGCACGAACATGATCCCGCACAACGCCTTGCGGTCGTCCAACCGCTTACGCCCAGGATGCCGAAACCGACGCTCCACCCCCGGCAACAACGGCTCGATCCGCTCCCACAGACCATCATCGACCTCCCACGGACGCCGCTGCCCCACCCGGCCCACCCCTCACCCAAGATCAACGAGACACGACATCAAACCACACCAAAGAGATCATTCTGTTAGAACCCCTAAGTTGTGGTCGCTGCAGCCGCCAGCATCGGAGACGAATGCCGACATTGAGGCGATCGCTCCGCTGGTCGACGCTCTTCCGACGGATCGCCGGCCAAGCCTCACCTCAAATGTCCTCGAGAAACTTCAGTCGCTCGTCTCCGATGCCGACGAAGCCTCCGCACGTCAACAGCTCCTAGCTCACACCGAACTGTTCGTCACCCGCGGGTTCGTTGACGACTCGGGCGTCGCCGAGGTTGTTGTTTCCACTCTCCGAGACACGCTTGCTCAATCGCTGAGCCAGTGAATCACGAGCATGCGATGTATCAATATATTGCGGTAAACGGAGCCAAGGCTCTAGCTGCTCGGGTTGGATTGATCAACGATGAGGTCCTGAACGGCATCCTGAACGAAGCAGCAACCAGCCCATGGCTGGACGACCTCGGGCATATCGAACTCCCACTTATGCTGGCCACCGGCACTGGGCGGTCGGCAACTACGATGGAAGGACTTCCGACCGCTCAGGCTGTTGCCAGCGTTGTGGACAACTACGCAGGTCAGGCTGCCCACGCGGCAACATTGTGGGCTAGCCTGATCAAGCCCAATGCCGATGATCTCGCGCTAGTCCTCGACCGGTTGCTGTTCGAGGGCGTGCTATCGGCTGATTTCGCCGACGCAGCACTTCAGACTCAGCTGGCCTGGACACTTGCTCAACGTCGTGGTTTTTTGGATCGCTACCTTGCGCAACCCGACTCCGAAGTTCCTGCCGACCTCACTCTCCGGGCGATTGGCCTCGCGGCCTGCGACGACGGCGAGGTCGCCAGTCTCCTCTGTGACCGTTTCTCCCGAGCAACGAACAACAGCCAACGCCAAGCTGTCGTGGAGCTGTGGGGAAAGGCCGACATTCGCGATATGGCGGCACGGAAGAGACTTCTCGAGACAGTCGTCTACGGACTCATCGATCTCCATACCGAGAATGGCCGGAACGTTAGCGCGGTAGACCTTGCCCTTACGGCCCTTGACAGTCTCGGCGATCCCTTGCCTCACGGCTTAAAGGGAGCACTCGGACAGCGGCTCAAGGTTGTCGTCGACGGTAACAAGACCCTCGAAGACAAAGCGCTACGAGTGCTGCCTCGCCTCGGTTACTCCACGTCGAAGGGGTTCCTCAGCAGGACAAGGCGAGTGGACTACACCAAGACGTAGCTCCAGTAGTCTGAAATCGACCTCGGTGCCCTTCACGCCCGTCTCGTCGCTAGTTGGAATCGGACTCACGAAACTGCTTACGGTATCCAGCCTTAAGCAAGGGGGTGTGGTTCTTCGGTGAGCGCTGCCAGCGCACGGGCTACGGCGTAGCCGAAGTTGCGCTCGACCCAGGTCAGGGTCGTGTGCCGCAGCCAGTGGGTGGAGATTTGTTGGGTCGCCACCCAGGGTAGGTGTTTGCCCAGCCGGGTCCAGAGGTGGTCGTAGCGGCGGGTGGTGATGGGGCGGCCGTCGGCGTAGCGAAGCAACTGTCCGTCGCGGGGAGCGCCTCGTTCATCGGCGTGGTGCTGCAGGTGCCGCATTAGCGTTGGCGAGACCGGTTGCCAACGCACAGTTTCGCCTTTATCCCGCAGCAGAACGAGACACTGCTCCAGATCGAGGTCTTGCGGCCGGAGAGCGAGGGCGCCACTGCGGCGGCACGCGGTCTCGGTGTGCAGCCGCAGGATGAGGGTGTCCAGGGCTGGGTCGGTGCCGGTGGCGGCGGCGGTGTGGTTGATCTCGGCCAGCCGGTCGCCCGCGACCGCGCGGCGCGTGGACGGCAGTCGTGGGGGTTTGGCGACCTTACGAGCTGGGTTGTCGGCGGGTGTGATGAGGCGGTCGTCTTCGGCGTGCCGGTACAGGCAGCGCAGGGCGGCTACGAGGTGTTCGCCCGCGCTGCGCCCACCGCGGGCGTTGCGGCGGGCGACAACGGTGGTCTTGATGTGCTCGACGAGTTGTTTGATCTGCGACGGCGTCGGCTCGTCCAGGCGGCGATGCCCCCAGTGCTCGTAGATCCGGTTCCAGTAGGAAGCGTAGACGCGGCGGGTGCCCTCGGAGACCGCGTCGGACACGACGGGGATGTATTCGGCGAAGGTCGGCAGCAGTGGCCTGGTGACCGGCTCAGCAAGCAGGTCTTCGGCGGTGACACCGATCCGGGCTAGCAGCAGCCGGGCCGCGTCGAGATCGCAGCCCGGTCTGCCGACGCGCCCTGGTGCTGTTCCGTGGTCATGCGGGACCACCGCCCAGCAGCGTTGCGTGGCAGTCGGTGAGCAGCAGGCCGAGCACCATGGGTGGGTGCACCAGAAGCAGCTCGCGATCGGGGTAGGCCGCCAGCAGCACACGATCGCCAGAGCCCAGTTCGCAGCTGTGCCGTACATGTGCGGGAAGGCGTAAATGTCCTGGCTGGTCATGCCGAATACGCCGGAGGGGTCGGTGCCGATCACCAGCGTTCCGTCGGTGACGCTGATGGTCAGCGGTGTCCCGGCTACCCAGCCCAGCGCGGCGAACACCGCGCGGTCGGCGACCCGCCCGCGACTGTCCACGGCCGCCATCCCGTACACGGCGGCACCGGCGCGCGGTGTGGGAACCGTGGGCAACGGCAGCGGTCGGTTCGACGCGGCCATCGGAGAACGCCCGCCCCGGGCAGGCGTGGCAGGGAAGGTGACCGGGTGAATCACAGCGCCGGTCATGCCCACCGCCGCCATACGCGACGCGCGGTCCGGCAGAATGCCGGTTCAGGGTGTTGGAGTGCGTTGAAGCACCGATACGTTCGACGTAGCAGTGATGCAACGAAAGTGTGTCCGAGGACCGAGTCGCCCACTGCGCACACGTCCTCCACCAGCGAACACTGTTGGTTGTGGCGCCATGATGCGCGTTCGAATTCCTGGCGAGGTGCATGCAGCATCCACCCGAAACCACATCCGCTGTGAACTGCGACCTTCCGCGACCGCCGGGATCGCCCGGCGTCGTCGCGGTCAGGGTGGTTGATGCTCGATGACGACTTCCGTGCGGCGCAGGTTCGAGCCACTGGCAGGGCTACCAAAGGATGGGAACGGGGCTGACCAGGGGCTTTACGTTGGCACGTTGGTGGTCGAGGCGAGCTTCGAGCTTCCGGGCTCTGGTGGGAGCCCGTCATGAGCGCCAACACGCAGTCGGTAGCTCGGTTTGTCACGGTCATGATGGGGCTGGTAGTCGGGCTCACGTTCCTGTTCGGGTTCGGGAACGTCCTGAATCTCGCGTTGAAGCTGCAAGTGCCGGTGTTGGTGGCGCCGCTGGTGGCACCGGCCGTTGACTTGACGGTGCTGGGCCTGCTTGTCGGAACTCGGCACCTGGCGCTTACCGGAGCCAGTGACGACGTGCTACGGCCAGCGCGCCACTTGCTGCTTGCGGCGAGCGTCGTTACGTTGCTTTTGAACGTCGCAGACCCGGTGTTCGCCGGCCACTGGGGCAAGGCCGGGTTTGACTCGGTTGGGCCGTTGCTGTTGATCGGTTGGGCTGAGGCGGGCCCTGGCCTGCTCCGTGCGCTGAACGCTGCAAGTGCTGATCCCGGACCAAGGCAGCCGTCCAGCTTTGCGTCCTCGGAGCCGAAGTGCGACCGTGAGGAGCGGGATGTGTACGAGTCCACGACCGTTCGGCGTAGCCAGCAGGTAGCAGTGGAATCCCGTCGGACGGTTGCTCTCGATGAGGAACTTGTGGAGCGTGCTCGCCGAGCGGACGCTGACCACTGGCGGCGTTATCGGCGGCCGATCTCCGCTGAGACGCTCCGGAAGCAGCTTCGGGTTGGCGCGACAACGTCACGGTCTCTGGTAACAGAGGTTCGGCTGGAGAGCGCTCCGTCAAGCCAGACGAGCACTGAGCTCGAGGACGCATAACGGCGGTAGCTGACCGCTGAACGATGTCGGACACGTCAGCCAGTTTCTACGCGCGTACAGGCTGGGCCTGCCCAATCGGTGATCCGACGGCGGGGAAGGCAGAGAGGGACCACAGTATGTGGGTTTTCTCGCCTGTCCAGGACGTCCGACACGTGTTACATGATGTGCTGGAACCCGACACCTCCGTGTAGCTGGTCCTTCCGATGGCGCTGTTCACGGAGGAAACCTCGGTTTAGCCCCGAATCGGCGCGGCGCAATCGTGGACGTTGTTCGCCACCCATCAGAAAGTTCCGCGTGCTGCGCCGGGACTCGTTTGCTGCCGTCGATCGCTTCGGAACCTGGAGCGTCGCGTGACACGCCTGTAGGTTCCGAAGCAGCACCTGGCGTGTTATCTCACTGATTGGGATCTACGTTTCGTCCTGGGCCTGCCCAACGATGAACTTCCTGGTCGTGCAGGGGCAGCGCTGGTCGTCAGCGACCAGCGAGGATCGCAACAACATCGACGGTGTTCTGGTGCCCCTCATCGACGGGGCAGCGCTGGTCGTTCGCGGCCAGCGAGGATCGCAACCGGTGACGCAAGGCCGGGAAGACCGTCTACGCCAAGGCAGCGCTGGCCGTCCGCCGCCAGCGAGGATCGCAACTTCTGCGCGGCCGTGCTGCTGCCGGTCCCGCTCGCGGGCAGCGCTGGCCGTCTGCGGCCAGCGAGGATCGCAACGCTGGCTGGTTGCACGCCGAGGTCCGCCACGACGTGCAGCGCTGGCCGTCCGCGACCAGCGAGGATCGCAATAACGCATACACGGGCGACGAGGTTGGCCAGGACGGCAGCGCTGGCCGTCTTCGGCCAGCGAGGACCGCAACGGCAAGAGGTTCGTCGGCGCCACCGGCGAAATTGACGCAGCGCTGGCGAGGATCGCAACAACTTCGCCGAGGTGACCGGGATCGAGCTGAACGGCAGCGCTGGTCGTCCGCGACTAGCGAGGATCGCAACCCTCATGGGGCTGCCTACGCTGGTGATGCCACATGCGGCGCTGGCCGTCCGTGGCCAGCGAGGATCGCAACGCGCGGTCACCGGCGGCTTTCACCTCGGTGGCCTGGCGCTGCTGGCCGTCCGCAGCTAGCGAGGATCGCAACGGGTTGGACGAGCAGGCAGATCAACTCGGAGTCGGGCAGCGCTGGCCGCCCGGTGGCCAGCGAGGGTCGCAACAGCGCACCGCGCAGGGACACGATGACGGGATCGGCGCAGCGCTGGCTGTCCGCGGCCAGCGAGGATTGCAACAGCACGACGGCACGAACTCGTAGTCGTCCAACACAGCAGCGCTGGCCGTCCGCGGCCGGCGAGGATCGCAACAACGCGGTGGTCGCGAAAGGTGAAGCACCGGGGAACAGCGCTGGCCGTCTGCGGCCGGCGAGGATCGCAACGCCGCGACGTACCGCGCGACCGCCGCGCCGAGCTCTGGCAGCGCTGACCGTCGCGGCCAGCGAGGATCGCAACTGGTTGAAGGTGTGCTGGATATGCGGCCAGCCGAGGAGCAGCGCTGGCCGTTCCGCCGGTGAGGATCGCAACACTGGGACAGCGGGCGTATATGGTGACCCATTCGTGCAGGCACTGGCCGCCTGTGGCCAGCGAGGATCACAACTTCGTGCTTTTGGGGCCGTGCAGGTGGGTCACCAGCAGCGCTGGTTGTTCGTGGCCAGCGAGGATCGCAACGTCGGAACTGGCGGCGCTGAGGTGCTCACCGAACAGCGCTGGCCGTCCGCAGCCAGCGAGGATCGCAACACTCCTTGGCAGCGCGCGACCCCGATCCGCTCGGAGATGCAGCCCTGGCCGTCCACGGCCAGCGAGGATCGCAACGAATGCCTCGGGGCGGACATCGATGGATGCGGTCCGCAGCACTGGTTGTCCACGACCAGCAAGGATCGCAACGGCAGGGTCAGGGGGTTTAGTGCCGGGGCAGCGCTCGCCTTTGGGGCGAGCGAGGATCGCAACGGTTCCATTCATCCATTCTGCTGAATTCGTACCTGGGGAAGAGTTCGAGTGCGTATCGGATGAGGATCTCAGCAACGCTGAGAAGATCACGTGCAAAGTCCGGGCACAGAGGTGATCTTCCGCCACTTGCGCGGTGTTGCCCTGATCGTGTGAACGGTAGTGGACTTATCGGCTCTGCAGGGCGCTGGCGACGATTTTTGTCGGTGGCCCGGAGTATGCCTACCGCCGTGTTGTCGAAGCAGATTGACGAGGGTTGTTTGTGGTCGCACAGCGGCAACGCTGCCGGCCAGTGGCACGGCTTGGTCGATCACCTGACCAGTGTCGCGGCTCGTGCGGCTAAGTTCGGCGATGCGTTCGGTGCTGCGGCGTTGGGGTGGTGGCTGGGTCTGCTGCATGACCTGGGCAAAGGGGCTGAGGCCTGGCAGCAGGGGCTGATCGCGCGGGGGCTTGACGGTGGTCGGGTCGGCATCGATCACAAAGCGGCGGGAACCCGGTTCGCTGTTGAGCGGGTGGGTTTGTGGCGACTCGCGATGGCCATACACGGTCATCACGGCGGCCTCGAGAACCCGGCTCAATTGCATGCCTTCTTGACCAGCTCGGAACGTGATCGCCTTGCCGAGGGCCAGGCGGTTCGTCGATTGTCGAAACATATCGCCGAACTTCGGCAGCCGACTCCGCCGCCGTGGCCGAATTGGGCCCGCGACGACCCGGAAGCCGGCGAGATGTTGCTGCGGATGCTTTTCTCTGCGCTCGTTGACGCTGATCACCTCGACACGGCGGCACATTTCAGCGGTGTTGAACGTGGGCCAACGAAGGCGCCTGTGGGGATGGCTGAGCTGCTGGATCGGTTCGAGCGCGAGCGGGCACGTCTCTTGGCTGAACGGGAGCCTGCGTCGATCGACGAACTGCGCGCCCGAGTCTATGCGGACAGCGTTCGAGCGGCCGCGTGCTCGCCTGGCTTCTTCCGGCTGGAAGCGCCGACAGGAGCGGGCAAGACGCTCGCTGCCGGTGGATTCGCGCTGCACCACGCCAAGCGTCATGGCATGCGGCGCGTGGTCTTCGCGGTCCCGTTCCTGTCCGTTACTGATCAGAACGCGAAGGTGTATCGCGACCTGCTCGACCCGGACGGGACCGGCGAGGTGGTCTTGGAGCACCACACCGCGGTGAATCTCGACGATCGCCGCAGGGGAGAACGATGGCAGCGGCTCGCAGCCGAGAACTGGGACGCCGAGTTCATTGTCACCACTACCGTGCAGCTGTTCGAGTCCATCCACGCGAGGACTCCGACGCGGATGCGCAAGGTGCACCGGTTGGCCGGTGCGGTGATCGTTCTGGATGAGGTCCAAGCGATCCCGGTGCACGTGCTCGACCCGGTCCTGCTCGCGCTCCGGCAGCTCGTGGAGCACTTCGGTGCCACGGTCCTCCTCGCCTCCGCGACGCAACCGGAGTTCTGGCATCTGCCTGTGCTCAAGGGCGTCGCACCGACGTCCATCGTGGCCGATCCGAGCAGCCTGTTCGCCGCGCTGCGCCGTGTCCGGTTCCGGTGGTGGAAGTGGCCGAAGCCATCCCTGGCCGACGTGGCGGTCGAGGCCGCTAAACATTGCCGGGCGCTGGTGGTCGTGAACACCACTGACCATGCGCGGGCGGTGCTGCGGGTGTGGAAGGAAGCTCGCACGGGATCGGCGGTGATCCGGCATCTGTCCACGCGGATGTGTTCCCGGCACCGCCTCGACGCCATCGAGGAGATCCGCCGGCTGCTCGCTGGTGACGGCGACGTGCTCGTGGTCTCGACCCAGCTGGTGGAAGCAGGTGTCGATCTGGATTTCCCGGTTGTTTTCCGTGCGTACGCGCCGGCCGAGTCGGTGCTGCAGGCCGCGGGCCGCTGCAACCGTGAGGGCCATCTGGGGCGCGAGGGCGGCTTGGTCGTGGTGTTCGATCCGCACGAACCCGGCCGTCCACCGTCCTACGAGGTGCCGCTGCACGAGACCCGACGCCGCTTTGGACCGGCGCCCGGCCAAGCCGAACCGGATGATCTGGCCGCGCTGGCCGCCTACTTCACCGGTCTGTACGCGACGCTGGGACCGGAGGCACGCGGCCAAGCCGTGATCGACGCACGACGTCAATGGGATTGCCCGCGCGTCAGCGAGCTGTTCCGGATGATCAGCGACGAGTCTGTGCCGGTCCTGGTCGACTACACACCGATTGCCGATTCAGACGCACGTGCCAAGGCCGATCGTGTGGTAGCAGAGCTTCGGCGAGGTCGGCCGGTGCGGCCTGATCAGCTGAGGCACCTTCAGCCCTTCCTTGCCTCGCTGCCCCGCGGATTTGCCGAGCGGCAGCGAGATGCGCGCCTCGTCCGGCTGGCTGGCGACTTGCACATCTGGACAGGCCACTACGACCCGCACTTCGGCATCGACCTCACCTCGGAGGACCAATGAGACAGCCACGCAAACCCGTCACCACTGACACCCCGATCGTTCTCGACGTTGCCGGGGACTACGCCTGTTTCACTCGGCCCGAAGCCAAGGCTGAGCGGATCAGTTACCCCTTGATCACACCCAGCGCCGCGCGCGGTGTGCTCGAGGCGGTGTTCTGGAAGCCGGAGTTCGATTACCGGATCAGAAAGGTTGAGCTGTTGCGGCCGATCCAGTGGTTCCGGATCCGTCGCAACGAAGTCTCGTCGGCGCCGGCCCTGTCGACCATCCGGCGGCAGGGGGCGAACTTCCGGTACGACGCTGTGGCCGATCGTGACCAGCGATTCACCCTGGCGTTGCGCGATGTCGCTTACCGCATCCACGCGGACGTGGCACTGCGCCCGCACGCGACCGACAGCCTGGGCAAATACGTCGCCCAAGCTCGACGGCGTATCGAGCGCGGTGCTTGCTTCAGCCAGCCCTACCTCGGCTGCCGCGAGTTCTCGGCAACCGACTTCGGCGCCGCTGACCCCGCGGTCGGACCCGTCCCGCACGATGAATACCTGGGGATCATGCTGCTGGACGTCGACCACACGATCCGCCCGCCGCGTTCGACGTGGTTCACCGCCTGGCTGCGTCAGGGTGCCCTCGACGTTCCGCCGGAAGGCATCCACGACCCCGCGCTCGACGAGCAGGTGACCACCAGTCCGAGTATCGGAGCCGAGGCGGGCCGGACATGTTCCTGACTCGGCTGCGCGAGTTCGCGGAATCCAGCGACGCGATGCCTCCGCCGTTTCACGCTCGGCGCAGTATCCGATGGATGCTCGACCTTCATCTCGATGGCCGCCCCGACGGTGAACTGGTCGACCTCGCCGTCCCGGACGAGCCGGCTCGCCGCAACGGCAAGCGCGAGCTCGTTCCGAACCTGCAGCGCTCGAGCCCGGCGCCGCAACCGATGCTCGCGTGTGACGATCTCAAGAATGCTCTCGGATGGCCAAGCCCAGGGAAGGGTGGTCGGCCCTCGGACGCCAAGGACCTCGAACGGGCCCGACTGTGCCATGCGGCATTCACAACGCTAGTGGCCGAGTGGGCCGACGCCAGCCCACGCGATCGCGGAGCAGGTGCATTGCTGGCGTTCCTGCAAAGCGACGCCCAGCAGCACCTGACCCGGCCAGACAAGTACTCCTCAAGCGACCTGGTCGCGTTCCGCGTCCACGGCCGGTTCGTCCACCTCTCGCCGGCAGCAAAGCGGCGATGGACTCACATCGCCACACGCCGCAAAGCCAGCGAAGGTCAGGGGATGTGCTTGGTCTGCGGCACGACTGGGCAGCTGATCGACACCTTCCCGCGACAGGTGACAGCCGGCCTGATCCCGGCGATGGGGTTCGATCCCGACAGCCGCAGCAAGAACCGGCCCCAGCCCAACTCAGTGGCGCTGGCGAGCGTAAACAAGGAGTCCATGGGTTTCGACCTAAAGACCCAGCTCGCGCATTCACCCATCTGTGTGTCCTGTGCAGAAGCGAGCGTGGCCGCACTCGACCATCTACTGCGCAGCCGTGACCACAGCCGGCGCATCGGTGACACCGCGCTGACCTGGTGGCTGCTGCACGCCGAACCCGGCACGGCCGCGCCGATTCAGCTCGTCTTCGAACCCGACGAGGCTGCGATCGACGCGCTGCTCGCAGAGACTCCCACGACCTCGGCACCTGAACCTGTATGGCTTGTCAAAAAGGCCGGAACGATCATCGACGCACCGAAATCCGGACGCGAGCCCGGGCGGGTGGACACCAGCCTGTTCTGCGCAGCGGCGATGTCGGCGAACAAAACCCGGCTGGTCCTGCGCGACTGGATCGATGTGCCATTGCCCGCGGCCAAGCAAGCGGTGGCACGGTGGTTCGTCGACCACAGTGTGCTGGACCCGTGGACCGGCACCACGCGGAGATTTTCCCTATACCGCCTCACACTGGCCTTCGGGCGCTGGGATCGACAACGGGGTACGTATCTGCCCCTGGGGGATCCTGGCGCACATCGCCCGCTGTGGGCACAGCGAGACCTGCTCGCAGCAGCCCTTCACGAGAACCCGCCCCCGGTGACCCTTGCCCACCACCTCGTACAACGGCTCCGGGCCGATCGGCACCTCGACGGTCCCCGCCAAGCGCTGCTCAAGCTCCTCATCAGGAGGACATTCAAACTGGACAAGGAGACCCGATTGACACTCGACGAGACCGACGACACGCCTGCGTACCTGGCCGGAAGGCTCTTCGCCGTCCTCGAATCTCTCCAGTACACCGCCACCAGACTCGACAGCAAGGACAAGAAGCTCAACACGACCCTGGCTGACCGGTATCTCGCCGCCGCATCAACCAGCCCGGCACGGGTGGTCCCAGAACTGCTCCGCGGTTCCCAGGCCCACTTGAAGAAGCTGCGCAGCCGCAACCGCGACGGGCTCGCAGTCCACTACGCCAAGCAGCGTGACGACCTCAGCGCCCGGCTCAAGCCGGTACCGCTGGCGCTCGGGCTCGCAGACCAGTGCTCCTGGTTCAACGGATACGCAGACCAACGCAACCATTTCTTCGCACTCGCGGCAGCGCGCGGCCAGCGGGCAGGCGACAACGTACCGGCGATCCCCGACACCGATGCTGAACAGTCGACCGACAACTAAACCAGGAGGAACCATGAAGCAACCCCACCTCGACCCACAGCGCCGGCACGACGCCGTACTGCTCTTCGACGTCATCGACGGCAACCCGAACGGCGACCCCGACGCTGGCAACCAGCCCCGTACCGATGTCGAGACCGGCCATGGCCTGGTCACCGACGTGTGCCTGAAACGCAAGATCCGAGATCAGATCCCGTTGCTCCACCCGGGCGAGGAGCGCTTCAAGATCTTTGTCGAAGCCGACGTCGCACTCAACACCAACATCAAACGAGCGTTCACCGCGACCAAGACGCCGCTGACCAAGAAGACAAGCCCGCAGCAACGCGGCGATGTGCAGCAGTGGCTCTGCAACGAGTTCTTCGACATCCGCATGTTCGGCGGAGTCGTTGGCACAGGCGACGGCAACGCGGGACGGATTCGCGGTCCTCTTCAGCTGACCTTCGCCCGCAGCGTCAGCCCCGTCCTCACGCAAGCGCACGGCATCACGCGGATCACGCAGACGACAGAGAAGGACATCGAAAGCGGCGAGTCCACCGAGATGGGAACCAAGTGGACCGTCCACTACGGACTCTATCGCGCACATCTGCACTACAGCGCGTCTCGTGGAGAGCAAACCGGGGTCACCCAACAGGACCTGGCGACACTGTGGCAGACAATGACCAACCTCTTCGAACACGACCGAGCCAGCGGACGCGGAGAAATGGATGTCAAGGGCCTCTACATATTCAGCCACGACGACGCGTACGGCCGAGCGCGCGCCAGTCAGCTGTTCAAGGGTGTCCAAACTGCCCTCCTCGACGGCGTGACCGCGCCGAGGTCGTTCGACGACTACAAGATCGTCGTCGAAGGCAAACTGCCCAAGGGAATAACCTTAACCCGCCTAACCGACTGAAAGGCTTCCTATTGTGTGGGCGAGCCTGACGGTCGGCTCATCGTCGACCAACTGAAACTCATACGGTCGTCGTGATGACCAGATTGACCGACTGCCAACGAAGAACCTCAACGTTGTCGGAATTCTCATGCGCGCAGGTAGCCGATATTGAACGTTGGCTGTTCGCAGTCAATGGGGATCGCAACACCGACATGGTCAGCCCGGACGTGACGGTGACCCGCAGGGCAGCGTTGGCCGTCCGCGGCCAGCGAGGATCGCAACGTGGTGACGGGCCGGAACTGGCTTGCCCGGAGGACGCAGCGCTGGCCGTCCGCTACCAGCGAGGATCGCAACTATTGCGACCCGCCGCACTGGCAGGACTACGTCGACGGCAGCGCTGGCCGTCCGCGGCCAGTGAGGATCGCAACACCGGCCGCGCGTCCATCGAACGGCACTACCTGGCAGCGCTGGCCGTCCGCGACCAGCGAGGATCGCAACACCGGAAACGCGGCCCGCGCACGGAAATACGCATCGGGCAGCGCTGACCGTCCACGACCAGCGAGGATCGCAACATGATCACAGAGGTGTGTTCGGTGTCGACGAAATGCAGCGCTGGCCGTCCGCGGCCAGCGAGGATCGCAACTTCGGCTGGAGCTCCAGCACCGCCCCGAAGAGACGCAGCCGCGCTGGTCGTCCGCGACCAGCGAGGATCGCAACCATCCTTCGAAGGCTAGAATCATACAAGGACCGGTGGCAGCGCTGGGCGTCCGCGGCCAGGGAGGATCGCAACCAGAAGAAGGCCCGCACGAACCTGTGCGCGCTTGCAGCGCTGGGCGTCCGCGGCCAGGGAGGATCGCAACCAGAAGAAGGCCCGCACGAACCTGTGCGCGCTTGCAGCGCTGGGCGTCCGCGGCCAGGGAGGATCGCAACTTCTGCACCGCCGAGAGTTCGTTCTGCCACGCCGCAGCGCTGGCCGTCCGCCGGCCAGGGAGGATCGCAACAAGGGCTCGCATGCGACGCGCTTGCCAGTCAGCTGTCGGCGAACTCCTCCTGGCCGACTGGGATACGGAAGGCGCTCTTCGCCGCTGCCGCGACAGGACTGGCTGCCACCGGGTGGCGGCCGCGTGAACCGCGGGCGCCTGTCACGCCGTGGCGGACTCCATCGCGTGTTTCAGGCCAGGGCCCATGCGGCTATCGGCGGTGCCGACCCGCGACGCTGCGATGCCGCTGGCGGTTTACCCACAGCGCACGCATGGTCTCCAGCGAGACGGCGTCGGTGAAGTCCACTTCCCTGATCTCGGTCGCCCAGGCACGCAGCATCGGCAACACAGCGTCAGGTGCGGGTTTCCGCTCAGCGGGACTGGCCACGTCGGACACATCGCGACATCGTCGCGAAACGCAACATAACCGTCGAACAAGTTTGGCGACGTGACGATCAGCGCCGGGGCTGATCGGACCAAGACCAGTGCAGACCGGACGAAGGTTCGCAAGGCGCTGGCCCGCGTCACCGGCTGGACTGGCCGGGTCGTGGCCGAACTCGGCTTCGCCCACCACGGCGTCCTGCACCTCTGGCCCACGGAGACTCCGTGGTACGCGGGGCTGGAGGCGGAGCCTGATTCCTGGGACGACGGCGGTTTCGATGAGGATAAGATCGCCGAGCTCGCCGGACAGGTCGCGGCTGCACAGGAATTCCGGCGGGCGCGGTGGAGCGAGCGCGTCGCTGTTGCCGAGACGCTACCTGCGCTGGCCGATCTCAAGACGAACCCGAAAATTTCGCGGTGGACGATCTCGTCGGTGGTCAGAAAAGCCAACGACCTGGTCCGGCTCCAAGCAAATGACTGCGCCACCGCCCTGGAAGCCCGCAAAGAGGAATTGGCGGCCGCGCTAGCATCGGACCCGAAGTTCCGTGCGATCAAGAGGACCGACGGGCGCATGCGGTTCATCGAAACCTGGATCCGCGACTATTCCGACGGCCTGACGATCGGAACTTGGCTACTGAAGGAACTCGTCGCGCTGGCCGTCGAGATGCGGAAGAACCAGGGCCCGACTCAGCTGGCTCTAGCGAAGGCGCCGGACCCGTCGTCACCGATGAGTCAGCGGATGGACCTTGCAGGTCCGCAACGGCGACCGCGCGGCGTTTGACGAACTACGGTCGCCTGGCGGGCAACCAGGCCATCCTGAACCTCAACTGACGGACGGGTTGCGAATATCGCCGCTCTCGGTCACCAAGGTGACGTTGCCAGGAAGTTGCTGGTGCGTAAGGAAATAATGTGCAGCGGCGCGCACTTCCGTTGCGGGGATCTCGGCGTTGTCGGGGTAGAACTGTTCGCCGGTGTCGAGGTAGTACATGAGCTCGTCCCAGCCGTCGGGCAGGGCGAAGGTGCCGCCGGTGCTGTAGTAGGCGTCGTCCTGGTCGGCGTAGCGGAGTGTGCCGCGGTCGCGGTAGAGGCCGACGGTCAGGTCCGGTTTCGTCAGGTCGCCGTCGGGGATGAGCTGGACGACTTGCCGGGTGTCGGCGGCGGCGACCGCGTCGAGGACGGCGTCGAGCTCAGCGGGGGTCGTGACGGTGACCGGTTCGTCGAGGTGTCCCACATACCACGCTTCGAGCATCAGCGTGCCTTTCCTTGGTACCGGTAGGTTTTCGGCGTTCCGTCCGCTGTCACACCATAGACGGTGAGCGTCGATCCGGCTGGCAGGACGTTCGGCAGTACTTTGTCGCAGCCCAGCGGGCCGGCGCAGGGGACATGGTTGATCGTGACGGTGACGTCGTCGAGCCCGGTGCGCGCCATGCGGACGGCGAGTTTGGTTTCCACGTGCGCCGCGATCGCGAGTTTCCGGTAGCCGAGTGCGGTCAGATGCTCCTGGGCCTGCTGATGGGTGACGTCATCGGGATCGTCGGGATCGGGGGCACCGGTGCCGCTGACGATCGGCCTGCCGGAGTCCTTCGATCCGGTGGCGAACCATCGTCCGTGTGTCTTCTGACCGGTGTTGGGTTGCACAGGTGGCGGCAGGGAGGCGCGAGCTGCGGCGACCTGTGGTTCGGGGTCGGTGGCGTTGTCGGTGCGTGGGTCTGGTGCGGGCCGTCGGGGCACGGGTTCGGTCGGTGTCGTGGCGGGCCCGCGCAGGCTCGCGGTGTACCGGGCGAGAGCCTTGCTGCTTTCTTGTAGCTGGCCTGTGAGATCGGTGATGCGGTTGTGGGCATCGGAAAGTGCGGCGTGTCCGTTGTTGACGTCCTGTGTAGCCGCCGCGAGTGCGGCGAGAGCTTCCGCTATGAGGCTCGCGGCGGACTGTAGGTGTGCGGCGGCGGTGTCGACAGAGATCGCGGCGGCGGTGGTGCCGGCCACGACGTCAGCGACGTTCTCCATGCCCTGATCATCACCCGTCGGAGCGAGTAGTGCAGCCGTGCGCTGTGTGTTCGTGAACGCGAGCTCGGTTCATTGGAACCGAGGGTGAAGAGGCCTGCGCGGGTTCACGCCTGGCTAGTTGCCGCGACGTCGGGTGCCGTTTTCGAGCTCGAGGACCCGGAGGGCGTGTGCGCTGGTGGTGATCTTGTTGCTGGCGCGGAGGCGGATGATCTGGGTGACGATCACCCGTGCAACGGTGGTCGCCGCGGCGACCACCGCTACGGCGACCACACACCAGACGGGCAGGGCCCGAAGGAGAGCCGCGCCGCCGGCGGCGGAGGCGAGCAGCACGATCGGTTTGGAGCCCATCGTCACCACCTTTTCGTGTTGTTGTCACCGCCGATCGGCCGGTGTGGTTCCACGGTGACGCCGTCCACCACGCTGGTCAGTACATCCATCGGGCACGGCGCCGACGTGGGCGATGGATGTGCATCGGACCGATGCGTCAGCTGCCGACGCGCTCGGTGGGGCAGGCGCGGAGTTCGGCCATGACGGTGGGGTGGGAAACTGTGGTGATGGTGCAGCCGGACCTTGCCGCCGCTCAGCAGCTCTGCACGTTCCTGGCCGGTTTCAAGGCCCGCAGTGGTCTGTCCTACGAGAAACTCGCGGAGCTGGCATCGTGCAGTCGAGGGACGGCCGAGAACTACATCGCCAAGCCTGGCCACAGTCGCGGCGAGGATATCCTCAACTCGCTGTTGACCGCGCTCGGTGTCACCGACGCTGAACGCGCGGAGGCTCTGCTCCTGCACCGGCGTAGCAGGCCCGAAACTACCGACCCAGTGACGGTGGGGTGGAGGGTCGCTGCGGCGGAAGCCGACTGCACGGTGTGGGAGATGGACGAGTTCACCCCTGCCGAGGCGACGGTTCACCCCGCGATCCGTCGTGGTCGGGTTCTCGTCAGCGACGGAAACCCCGTCATGTCGCCGCCCGCGTATGTTCAGCGGGATCACGACACATCACTGCGCGCGGACGTAGCTGCCGCAGCCCGCGGTGAACTGCGTGCTCTAGTGGTGCTGCGTGGCGGGCCGTCGACAGGGAAGACCCGGTCACTGTTCGAGGCTGTCCATGCTCTCGGGCCCGGGTGGGCGGTGATCCGCCCCCGTTCAGCCACTGCGGTTCGTGGCTTGGTCACGTCCGGCCTGCTGCACCGGCGCAGGTGCGTGCTGTGGCTCAACGAACTTCAAACTTTCCTCGGTCCCAACGGCGCCGGACTGTCTCTGGACGTTCTGCGTGACTTGTTCGCCGCCACCGGCAACCGCACCGATGGGACGAACCGAAGCCCGCAGCCTCTCGTGATGGTGGCGACGTTGTGGCCGGAGAAGCTGCGCGATGCCACCGCGCCCGCCGATCACTTCAGCGACAACCGGGGGCTGCTGGCCGCAGCCAATGAGTGGGTGCGATGGCACGATGTTCTCCGCGACTTCTCGCGGCGCGAACGCGGTAGAGCCCGGAAACTCGCTGCCAGCACCGGGGATGAGCGCCTTGGCGCGGCTCTCGCCAATCGCGACCGGATCGGGTTTGCCCAGACCCTCGCCGGGGCCCACGAACTCCTTCAGCACTACCTCACGGCGCCGAACCACATGGACCAGCTGTTGCTCGACGCCGCGTGTGACGCGCGTCGCCTCGGCCACACCAGCCCGATTACCGCCCCCTTGCTGCGTGCGACTGCCACAGCACTATGGCGGGATGAACGTGGCCAGACCAGCCAGCCTCCAGACTGGTTCGACACCGCGATCGCCCACGCGACGCAGCCCCTACGTTCCACCCAAGGGGTCCAGGCCCTCATTCCGCTCGACTGCACCGACCCTCACGACACCACAGGCAAGCCCGGCACCTATGAACTCGCTGACTACCTCGAACAGCACCTCAGCCAGACTCGTCACACCCATCCAGTCAGCGACGCAGTCTGGAACGCGCTACGGGACCACTCCGCGGCCCCCGACGATCTCTGCAACCTCGCCAAGGCGGCAAGAAACCGCGGCCGCTTCCAGCACGGCGAAGCGCTATACCGTGCGGCAGGCACACCCGGTGCATTGGGGGAGCTCACCAGTTGGCTCGCGGTGCGGCCGGGACATGAACAGGAAGCGGAGCGGGTCTACAGGGACGCCATCGCCTCAGGTCACCCCCATGTGCTCTCTGCGTTTGTTCGCTGGCTGACTGGACAACCGGGTCGTGAGGCGGAGGCGGAGGAGGCCTTCAGGGACGCTGTCGCCGCCGGAGACGGCGGCGTTCTTCACGCGTTTGCGCGCTGGCTGACTGGACAACCGGGTCGTGAGGCGGAGGCGGAGGAGGCCTTCAGGGACGCTGTCGCCGCCGGTGACCGCGGCGTTCTCTACGCGTTTGCGCGCTGGCTGACTGGACAACCGGGTCGTGAGGCGGAGGCGGAGGAGGCCTTCAGAGACGCCATCGCCGCCGGCGACTTCAACGCGCTGCAGGAGTTCGCCGCCAGGCTGACTGAGCAACCAGGCCGCGAAGCAGAGGCCGAGCTACTCTTCCGGGACGCCATCGCCGACGGGCGCTCCTTCGTACTCCATATGTGGATTAGTCGGCTGGTGGCAGAGCCAGGCCGCAAAGCTGTGGTAGAGCGGGTGTATCAGAACGCTATCGCCGCCGGGGACTACAGGGCGGTCCGCGTTTGGGCTGACTGGCTGGCGACACAGCCAGGCCGCGAAGCCGAGGTAGAGCGGGTATATCGGGACACCATCATCCGCTACCCCGACGGATTGTCCTCGTTCGCAGGCTGGTTGGCGACACAGCCAGGCCGCGAGGCGGAAGCTGAGCAGGTATATCGGGACGCCATCGTTGCGGGGGACTCTTTCGCGTTCAACTTGCTGGCCAACTGGCTAGCAACGCAGCCAGGCCGCGAGCCGGACACAGAGCGGGCCTTACGCGACGCTATCAGCGCGGACGAACACTTCGCGCACGTCGAGTTGGCTGATTGGCTGGCGATACAGCCAGGCCGCGAAGCGGAGGTGGAACAGGCGTACGAGGACGCTATCGCTGCTGGAGACCGCAACGCGTTCCGTGGGTGGATCGATTGGCTGGCGATACAGCCAGGCCGCGAAGCGGAGGTGGAACAGGCGTACGAGGACGCTATCGCTGCTGGAGACCGCAACGCGTTCCGCGGGTGGATCGATTGGCTGGCGACACAACCAGGCCGCGAAGCGGAGGTGGAACAGGCATACGAGGACGCCATCGCCGCTGGAGACCTCTACGCGTTCTACTCGCTGATTGACTGGCTGAGGGAACAGCCAGGCCGCGAGGCGGAGGTGGAACAGGTCTACCGAGACGCCGTCACCGCCGGAGATCCCTCCGCGTTCACTAAATTGACTGACTGGCTAGCGGAACAGCCCAGCCGCGAACGCGAGGCCAAGCATATTACTCGCTTTGGACTGGACTGATAGGACCTGCGTCCATCGAGTACGGGAAAACCGGATCAGAAACGCCTCAGCCTGGAACTTTGACTGGTAGCCGACACTATTCGTGCGTGATGTATTCCGTACGAAACTCGCCGGTGGCCACCTACGTATCGGGCCACGTCACGAGTGCACCAAAGATCATCAACTGGCTGACGAGTTCCTCGAACCCATCACGCTGCGAGCCCGACGGCGACTTGCCACGGATTTGCCGCCAGTTGATCTCGGGAAATTGAGTCACGAAATCTCGCCAGTCAATGGTAACGGGATGGATGGAACTGGACAATCTGAGCTAGATGATTCTAGGCGCGTGGATGGCATCGGTAGGTCAATGACACAAGGCACTCCTTGTGGCGACACTCAGGCCCTGTCGCTTTGCGTGATCACTCCTAGCAGTTGGCGACATCTCGGGCGGCGACTGTTCGCGACCACGACCGAAGCCTCGCCACTGTTGCTGACGCACCAGCGATCCCGTCGTCCTACTGCGCATACTCGGCTTGGGCGTCACCACCGCCATGAGCAACATCCGCGCCGCCTACCCTGACCCCTTCACCCTCGAACCTGTCAGCGTGCGACAAACGAATTCTCTTGCCGCCAAACGAACTGCTCAGCGTAGACAGCGTTACGGCCGCCCGATTCAGCAGCCGGGTTGGCCGGGAGGTGCGGTTCACTGTCTTCGCCGAATTCCAGCCAGGATGCCGCGGAGGCCGGAGGTGGAGCGCACGGGCGCGGTATTTGCCGGCGAGGTCACGGTGGCTCGGGTACCGCGCGGCCTGATCGTGCGCCCATGCCGGGGACGCCCACTTGGCGTGGATCATGCCGAGCAGCGCGTGGTGCGGCGACGCAGGCTGGACCAGGTCGCGAGCTGCTGCCTGAAGGCGCCATCGACTTCGGCCCATCAGCATTCGGACGAGGCGATGCGGGTCGTGGACGAGACTGGTGATGGCAAGAAGAGTGAGCACCGGGGGTGCAGCGGCAACCCGTCGTGAGTGCTCCAGACGGGTGGTGCCCATTAAAACTCGCGGTGACGCGTCGGCTACTCAGGCAGACTGTAGTTCGTGGTAGACGGGGCAGCGGGCCGAAACGAATCTGCTGGCAAGGAGGCCGGTCGGGTTACGCAAGCTGGGCCCATTGGGCATCTCCAGACGGCCAAACACGCGGAACCCGAAGCGAAACGTAGCGGTCTTGTGCCGCGGCAATTGCCGCTCGTGATTCCTGATTTCGTCGGCCGTAGTGAATACCTGACGGCGCTGGACGGTTTGCTTCTCGAAGAGCGCGAGGATACATCGGTAGCGGCGATCATCTCGGCGGTGGACGGGGCTGCCGGGATCGGAAAGACCACGCTAGCGGTGCACTGGGCTCATCGGGCGCAACGTCACTTTCCGGATGGCACCCTCTATTCCAACCTTCGTGGCTACGGGCCTGGAGCTCCGGCCAGTTCCAGCGAGGTGCTGGAGGGATTTCTCCGGGCGTTGGGGACTCCGGTTGACTGGATACCGGTTGGGCTGGAGGCGCGAACTGGTCTGTATCGGTCGTTGCTTGCTGGCCGGCAGATGCTGGTCGTGTTAGACAACGCCAGTACCGCCGAACAGGTGCGCATGCTGCTGCCTGGCTCGTCGAGGTGTCGTGTTGTGGTTACTAGTCGTGACAGTCTGCTTGGGCTGGTCATCGGCGAGGGGGCGGTTCGGTTGACGCTCGATCTGCTCACGGCGACAGAAGCGGTTGAGATGGTGGAGTCGATCGTGGGGCGCCAGCGAGCGGAGATGGAGCCAGATGCTGTGCTGGCGCTGACGACCGTGTGCGCGCGATTGCCGCTCGCGCTGCGTGTCGCGGCCTGTCGCGCCACAGGCCACGTGCATGCCACCGTCGCAGACGTTGTCGCCGAGCTCGCCGATGACCGTCATCGACTGGACGCTCTGAGTCGAGGTCGAGACGAGCGGGCAGCGGTGCGGACCGTGTTCAGTTGGTCCTACCGTCGGCTAGGCGCTGAGCAAGCTCGCCTGTTCCGCTGTCTGGGCCTGCACCCCAGCTCTGAGTTCAGCGTAGAAGCTGCTGCGGCTGCACTTGGGTCTTCCAGGCACGTGACTTGTCAGCTCCTTGATGAGCTTGCCGACGCCCACCTCATTGAACCCGTGCGTCCGACGCGGTATCGCATGCACGACCTATTGTTCTCCTATGCGGCGGAACGCGCTGCGCAGGACGAAGGCGGACCCGATCATGAAGCGGCTGTGCGTCGCATACACGGGTGGTACTTGCACACCGCGGATGTGGCCTTACGTGCGCTGCATTCGGCCGATGTGCGGCTGCCTCTTCCGCTGGTCGGCCCGGGTGTCGTGCTGGTTTCGTTCGACAATGATGCCGAGGCATCGGAATGGCTGGAAACCGAACGGCAGACCGTCATAGCGGCAGTCCACAGTGCTGCAGATCACGACCTCGGTCCAATTGTGTGGCACCTCGCTGACGCGCTCTCCATGTTTCCGCAAGGCCCCCAAAACGCTGCGGTACGCGCGGCTGTACATATCGCTCTAGCTGTTGCGCGGCGAGCTGGAGAAGTGAGGGCAGAAGGACGCCTGCACAGTACGCTCGGAAATGTACATAGTCACCTGGGCGAGTATCCGCAAGCACGCGACCACTTCGCACAAGCTATTGCGAAAAGTCGACATATTGGAGACTTGAATGCTGAGGCCATCGCCATCGGCGATCTTGGCGTCATGGAACGTGAGCTGGGCAATCTGCGCGACGCTGAAATTTGCATGCAGCAAGCCCTCGTCATGGGCAGAAAAGCCAGCAGCGCAACAGGTCAAGCGGCGCCTTTGGCGAACCTTAGCTTTGTCTATCATAAACTCGGCGATTTTACTCGCGCTCGAGACTGTGCGCAACAAGCACTCACTCTATATAATGAAGGCGAACATCTCGCGGGTCAAACCATCGCCTTGGTCAGAATCGGGATTATCGATTGTGATCAAGGACTGCTGGATCAAGCCGATGATCACCTCAGGAGGGCATTGAGCAAAGCCGTGCGACTCCGAGACAGTTACCGGCAGACCATCGCACTGCGCGGCCTTGCGAGCGTTGCTCGCCGAAAGGGCGAGCTACACGGTGCGGAGCAATATGCCCGAGCGGCTCTTGCCAGTGCGCGCAAGATCGGCTATCCGCCGGGTGAAGTTGACGCTCTGGTCGAACTGGCCATCCAGTTGCGCGCACTTGAACGGTTTCAAGAGGCGCTTGACTGTGCTGAAGGAGCACGGTCGCGGGCGTGTGCCACGGGCCAACAGCTTCGCCAAGGCGAGGCGTTTTGCGCGCTAGCCGAAGTACATCTCGACCTCGGCGAATTTCGGCAGGGCATCGAGCACGCCGAGCACGCTTTGATGATCAGCCGTAGTACAGGGCACCGCTTGGGTGAGGGCCGGGCTCTGCGAACTCTGGGTCATGCCTACGAACGGACGGGCCGTCACATCGACGCTGCTCAGTGTTGGAACATGTCGCAGGCGCTCCTCGCTGAGACTGGCGCAACCTTCACCAAACGGCAAGCCTGGTAGCACTGAAGTCACCGAAGGTGTTTCCGTCGTCGCAGGGATCAGCGGCCGTGCCCACAACGCGGCTCAAGCATGTTCAGTGACAAGCTGGTGCCTCAACAGGGCCGTCGCAGCGCGCGTTCGACATGACAGCCTTTCATGCCAGACGAAGTGATGCTTCTGGGAAGTGTCATTCAGGATCTCATGCGGCGGCGCCATCGGGGCGGCCTGCGTTCCCTCAGCGACTTGTCACACCACCGGGTAGATGGCCCTGATGACTCCACCGGTGCTGTAGTCGCCGGTCAGCTACAGCCTAGGCTGCGCCATCAGGGACTCGAACCCCGAACTCGCTGGTTAAGAGAACCGGCCGGACATTGCGGCAAGGAGAATCTACCAATTTTGATCTCGAGAAACGTGTCCTCGCCCATGTCCGATCTCGTTTAGCTCTTCGTCTCATGAACCGCGCCGGGATCCAGACGCTGTCACCAAGCCCCGACGGGTCGACAGTAGGGCAGTATCTTTCGGGCTCGTGCTCCGCTGAAGGCTCTTGAGAACGTGCTGCTGGGTCTCTGGTGTCCAGACGATGCTCAGGTGCTCACGTGCGCGGGTGACGGCCGTGTAGAAGATGCTGTGGGTGATGTGATCTTCGCTGGCGTCTGTAATGACGATCTTGACGGAGTCGTACTCAAGACCTTGTGCCTTGTGGATCGAGACGGCGTAGGCGACCTGGAACGGCACGGTGGTATTCAGGGAGTCATCGTCGTCGTCGCTGATGTCGTGCTCGTAGACCGAGAAGCGAACCGTTGAACCTTGCACCCATTCGAGCTCATCACCGTCCACATCGAACTCGCTGAGCGGTCGGTCGAGCTCGACGTCGAACCGGATCTGCCCTCGCATGCGCTCGACGGCGACAATCCACCCTTTCAGATTGTTGTAGATCACCGGACGGAACCGTTCAGCGCCGCTGAACAACACCGGATCGCCGACCTTGTACGTGGAGGCGCCCCAGGTCGTTGCCGCGCCAGGGTTGCTGCTCTGCAGGAATCGGTTGACGTTGTTGATCCCATAGAGACCGTCGTAGTTCAGGCACAGGATGATCTCGTCGTCACGCTGAGCCTCGAAGAGTGACTTGTCGAGAACGGTCGAGTAGCCATTGCGGGCGATGACCTCGGCGAGGTCGTCGTCGATGCACCGCACCTTGTTCCAGAAGCCTAAGAGCGAGTCGTTCTTGGTGCGGAACGGTGTCGTTAGCTCAAACACCGACGTGTTCGGGATGAACGACCGGATGATACTGAACCAGTTCCCGAACTGGATCGATTCGATCTGGTAGACGTCACCGACTAGCACGAGCAGTTTGAAGGATGTCTCCTCCAGCACCCTGAGTAGGTCAGCATTGCTGACGGTGCTGCACTCGTCGATGACTAGCAGGTCGTACTCCGGGTCGAGGGCAGCCCTGTGGATCTGGCTGCTGATCGTGCGGAAAGTCGAGTTCTGCGCTGTGACCTTACGCTTGAGGTTGTCGATCGCTGGGTTGGTGTGGGCAAGGAACAGCTTCGACTTGTCGTTGAAGTAGTTCGCGATGTGGTCAACCATGGTCGACTTGCCAGTGCCGGCCGCGCCGTAGATCAGCGCGACCCGCGACTGGCTGAACAGCAGCTTGAGCGCGTCCTTCTTGGCGTCGTCGTCGATCTCGCGTGGAGTCTCGTCGAGCCAACGCTCGACGGCCTCTGTGTAGCCGTCGATCCCGGAGGGTGTGAACTCCTGGAGCTTCTCGACGATGTCGACGGTGTCGTCCTCGTAACCACGGATGAAGATGTGCCCCTTGTCCAGCACCAGCTTGCGCTCGGTGTGGCGGTGGTAGACCTTCCTGTTGTACGCGGGGATCAGCTGGCCGATGTCTCCGAATTCCTCCAGCTCAGCCACAGGCGTGTAGAGGACTCCGTGTCGCTCGACGTTGTTCTTCACACGGCGAGCGAGCAGCTCATGGTTACGTTCGGACACGTCGAGGCTTTCGACGAGGTCCCAGTACCGCGGGTTGTGGCCCGGCAGCGAGGTGCAAAAGGGCATCTGATCGAACGGAATGCAGCCATACTTCAGATTCATGCCTGACAGGAGCCCGCAGCTCTCCCAGTAGTACTGCGGCTTCAGCACCTGGTTGTGCATTCGCAACATGAGATAGCGGATGACGTTGTGGCCAGGAGAAGCTGAGCGCACGATGCGGCGTGCTTCGTCCAGTGCCGGGAAGATCTGCGGCTGAGAGATGCCTGTCGTACCCAGGGCCTTTGTCGCCTGGTACCTGTCATCGGGCAGGTCGATTAGGTCCAGCAGGCTGCCCGAGCCGGCCGTCAGCCCTTGCATCAGGTAGCGGTACTCCGCAGAGCCGGTCCGCACCCTGGTGGTGATGCCCAGAAGACGTGCGAAATTGTCGAATTCACACGGGCGGATCGACACCTCCCACTCGCGAATGATCGTGATTGGCATCGTTTGGTCGAGCACGTCGATCGAGTCGCTCTGTAGCGTCAGCATGGCCGAGTACTTGTCGGTCATGTCAATGTCAGTAAAGGCGATGATGCGGTCGAACTTGCTGATCTTATTGACGGCTTGGTAAAAGGTGACCTCGTAGTAAATGCGGCCGCCAACGAAGAAGGGGCGCGTCTTATGGATGTAGTATCGGCCCGGCAGGCCGTCGCCTGACCGCCTTGAATGTCCAGCCTCGATCCTCGTGGCGATCTTTTCGTGGTACTCCCGCAGCGACGGGTCGAGATCGATCGGAAAGGCTTCAAGGTTCGCCAGTACGGCGATCCCGCAGCTGTCCTGGAGCAGGCTACGGATGCGCAGGAGGTACTCGTAGTACTTGAGCATCAGACGCTCGGAGGCGTCCCCATCCAGGGTGTAGTGCGAGGTACTCGCTTGGGTGAGCTTGTGGAACTTGCCGAGAAAGTTGACCTTACCCTTGCTCTTGACGAATGCAAGTCCGGGATCGACTTGTGCGTAGTTAAAGTCTGCATCGGAGTTGCCGGTGTGAAGTCGTACCGCTACCCCCTCGACGAGGTTCCGGAGTTGCGCGAGGACATTCTGCGACAGCAGAGCGCGCTGATCAGCCAGTAGCTGGATGTTTCGGCAGATCGCCTCGTCTGCGCTCTGGATCTGTTCGCCGACCGTGGTCATGAGAGTTCACCTCCATCGTCGGCTGCGCCTGCACGTGCTGGTCTCCAGCCAATTGCGCCCATTTCGTGTAGTGCGACTGCCGCTGCTGTAGGGATCAACTCAGCGAGTACCTCGATAGACCTCTCCCAATCGGTCAGTCTCAATCTGGTCGCGATTAGTAAACACTGGCGATCCGGATTGCTGCCTTCGAACGATTGCAATTTCGCACGGCAACCATTATCCGTTTCGAGGGTCTCGTTGCAGCATGCCGACGCCAACCTCGCCAGGTTGAGCATCGCCGCGGCCCTCTGGTCGGGGTCGGAGGTGCCGTTCGCGATCGCCTCGATGTGTTCTCGGGCGCGCTCCTCAGCGAACATCGTCGTCATGTCCGTGAGCGCGTCGTCTCTGTGGCCGGGAGTCATGGGAGCATTGGCGATGGTTTTGGCTCGCTCCAAGTCACCTATCCACACGGCAGCCCCTGCAACCCATTTCAATGCCCAGTCTCGGATCTCTGACTTGACTATGGCGTAGGCGACGTTCTCTGCTTCATCGACCGCGGAGCGCGCAGTTTCCAGGTCACCAGCTTGCACGAGCCCCCCGGCTAAATGCGCGAGTGCCCACGCCTGCTCGCCTAGCTCGGTGTAGCTTTGAACCAGCGTCTCGGCGCGGTCGATCTGCAGACGCGCACGTCGGGGATCGCCTGCGTTCACGAACGCGTCGATGATGTCCGCCAACACCCACAGATAGCTGTCGGAGTTGTCGATGTCGCACGCGATGGCCTCGGCGCCCTCCAGGTCTCCGGCCTGGGCAAAGACGTCCACGAGCCAGGCCTGCACCAGTGCGCGCCCATCGCGTTCGGCGATGTTAGGGACAATGGTCAGGACATGGTCCACCAGCGCACGCGCTCGGTCTTCGTCGCCGATGTCGACAGCCACCTCCGTCAGGTGCATGAACAACGTGGCTTGATACTCGAAGTCGCCGACGGTGCGGGCAGCGTTTTCGGCCTGTTCAAGCACCCTGTGCGCTCGTTCCGAGTCGCCGGCGACGGCGACCGCCGCAGCGATTTCTCCTAGAGCCGATGCGCGGGAATCTGAGTTAGTGATGTCGTGAGCAAGAGCTTCAGCGCGGTCCAGATCACCGTGGCGTGCCCGCGTCACAGCGATCCGCTCCAACGGCAACGACTGACGGGACGGGTCGATCTCGTCACGGACGAGCGCTTCGGCGCGGTCCAGATCGCCAATCTGTGCCAGCGCAGCCGCGACGTCAGACAGAGCCGATACCCACCGCCGCGCACTGGTAGCGCCGCGTGCTACTGCTTCAGCCCGCGCGAGGTCGCCCGCCTCGGCAATCGCCTGCGCCACATCGGTTCGTGGGTGTGGACGGAGTGGCACGTCCGTGAACTCCCTGGCGAGGGCTTCGGCGTGGTCCAGATTGCCTGCCCGCGCCAGTGGGATTGCCACCTGCTGCAGCGCCATGGTGCGTGCACGTAGATCAAGAATGCTGCGGGCCATGACCTCGGCTCGCATCAGGTCGCCGCAAGCGGCGGCCGCTGCCACCATCGCGGACAAGATCGTCGTCCGATGTAGTTCGGAGACGGCGTGGAGGTCGTTTTGGACCTCGTCGATCAGCGAACGAGCGCGGTCCACATCACCGATTCGCGCCACAACCTCAGCCAGGCCCGCGAGGACCTTAGCCCGCGTAGACGGCTTGGTGATCTCGCGAGCAATCGCCTCGGCGTCTTCGACGAGTGCGCGGACGCGGTCGGTGTAGTCCTCACTGTCATGTCGTGCGAGCGTCTCGGCCAGGCGGGTGAGCGCGCCGGCTCGGCCGCCAGGGTCGGTGATAGTCCGGGCAATGGCTTCGGCGCGCTCCCCATCACCAGTCCGCGCGATCGCCACGGCGAGTTGGGTTAGTAACGACGGCCCGTCGTAGGTATCAAGGCTGCGGACTAGGGCCTCTGCTCGCTGCAACTCGCCAATTCCCACGAGTGCCTCCGCAACGCCCATCAGCTCGATGGATCGCGGTCCAGAATCGATTCTGTGGGTGAAGGTCGTCTCTGCCTCGGCGATCAGGGCGCGAGCACGTTCGATGTCGCCGGCTCGTGTCGCGGCTTTGGCCAGGTATGCCAGCGACTCCACCTGGATCCTGGGATCGCTGATGTCGCGCGCATGCGCTGCCGCTCGCTCCGAATCACCTGTCTTCGCGCTCGCGGCCACCACATGCAGCAGAGATCGAGACTGCGTGAAGGGGTCGCTGATGTTGCGCGCGGCCATCTCCGTTCGGTCGAGCAGTGAACGTGCTTGCGTTCGGCTGCCGACCTCGGCCACCGCCACCACGAGGTGACCCAGCGCAGCGACAAGGTCCACCGGATCGCTGATGGAGCTAGCAAGGGCAAGCGCACGGTCTGTGTAGCCGCGACGAGCCCAGCAAGCAGGCAGACTGACCGGGATGCCATCGTTTCGGCTGATCAGGTGGTCACGATGGATCGCCAGCCGCAACATCGCCAGCAGGTCGATAGGACTCTGAAGGAACAGACGATCCTGAGTAGCGGTGACCTCAGTCAGAGCGGCGTTGTCACCTCCGGACAGATCGAGCATGCGATCGTGGCGCGCTCCGTCGGTGCCCAGGGCGACCATACGGGGCAGGTCGTTGGTCGCTGTGAGCATGCGGTGGTAGCCGCGGAGCAGGTATTCCGGTGTCTGTGACGGCCAGCCCAGGCTGCGGTAGTGATCGGCCCACTCATGCAGGCGATGTCGGTAGGCCGTCAGTTGGTACTCGCCCAGTTCCTCGGCCGCGATTGCCTGGAGGTCCTCGTGTCCGAGCAGATAGACCGGGTTTTCCGGGCGCCAGTGCGCGTTGCGGGTATCGAACGTTCGCGCGGCTACTTTACGTAGCCGACCGTGGACTCGGCGCGCGCTCTGGTTGGTCAGCGCGGCAAGGTCGGCAGCCGTCAGACCGCCACGGGCAACGGTGAGTAACCCGAGCAGATCGCGTTCTTCTGGACCGGCATGCAGCATACGGTCCAGTTCCAGGAGCATGCGGTCTTCGGCGATCTTCGCGTGGGGCGAGGCATCCAGGGCGCGCAGGACGGCTGCATCACGCAATGGATGGTCGGCGGGGACATCGGCGGGGAGCTGGGGGTTAGGCCGTCCGGCCACCAGAATCCTGATCCCGGTGGGCGGACGGGCAGGCAACGCGGCGGCGATGCTGGTCCCCACCCCTGGGCGGTCGTGCGGGGTGGCGCGGTCCTCATCCAGGCCGTCGACCAGCAGAACTAGCCGTTCCTGCCTGCTCTGGCAGGCTTGCGCGGCGCGCGTGAGCAGCCCTAACAAGTAGCTGTCACGCACATGTGGGGGCATCGTCGCCGGGCTGGGCTCACCGAGGATCTCGGCCAGCTGGTCGCCCACGATGTCCACGAACGCTTCCCGGGTGTCGTGTCCGGCCCAGCGGGCGGTGACGAAGAATGCCACCACACGCACTCCCGGCGGCGGGCCGAGGGCGAAGGCGGCCATCAGAGCGGTCTTGCCTGACCACTTCGGCGCCCGCCACCATCGGTACGCTGGCGCATCATCGTTGGCTGCGGTACAGAACGTGGCCAGCTCGGCTAGCTCCATAGCCCTATCAAGCAGCCGGTCGGGAGCGATCTGCGCGATCTGGTCGCGGTAGTAGGAGACCGCTGCGGGAGCGGTGGTGACCGTGACGGTGCCCGCTCCGCTGATCGCGATGGCGCCCGGCGCAGTCGCGATCGCGTCTCCGGTCCTGGAGACCCTAGCTGTGCTCACTTGCGGCCACGTTCCTGCCGAAGCTGATTCGTCTCTCGCTGTTCAAGCCGATCCTTGCTCACTTCGCGTCACCATCTCGACTACGCCACCTGCGGCTAAGTATCAGCCGAGGTCAACGCCGGTGACTGCGCTGCCGCCATCATCGGCCTGTGCTTCTCCTGTGTTACGCGCCCTGACCGTCCCTTCGTCCCTGGCGGTGCCGCGTACGCCGGAGATGGCGCTGCTGCCGGCCCCAGTGGCAGTCGCCTTCCCAGTGCCTGTGGCCCGGGTGGTGCGACGCGATCCAGCTCGACCGGACGAGGCGCGCAGGGTTGTCCAGACTGCGACACCGACTGCGGCCACCGCGCCCAAGGCGGAAGCCACAGTAGCGGCCTTATTGGTCTGATCCCACTTAGCCACAGCGAACCAGACACCCAAGCCGGCCACGACCACGCAAGTAATCACCAAAGTGACCCGTGCTCCGTTCATACCCTTAACATCGCACAAGCCGACGGCCTTGTATCAGTGCTGGCTTCAGCAGCCTTCGCGGCCACTACCGCTGAGGTTGGTCGCTCGCGCGCATCTGTACTCTCTCGGAGCTTCGCTACCGTCCAACAGAAGAAGCCCTACCTCGTCGAGGTCTACTTGGCGGGGGCCGCCTGTTCGACGTCGGTATCCGGGCGATGCAGCACCATCCGCAGGGTGACCGGCCCACCAAGAACACGACCTCCTGTGCCGCGCACGGTGGCCTGGTCGCGACCGGTCTGGTCGCGGCCGCGGTGCTGGCCGTCAGCACGACGGCCACCTCCGATGCGGAAGGAGCCGAGCGGAGCGGTCCCCGTCTCACTCACCTTTCGCGGCTAGCGGTGCCGGCCGACCCGGTACTGCGGCACACGGATGTGCGCGGTAGAAGGTCGAGCTGGACCCACAGCATCCGGTCTGCGGTCGTCTCGACTCGACTGCTATTCCGGATCCCGTCGCGGTGGTCGGCCACGGCCTGCGCGAGAGTGCGTAGCGCAGACCTCATCTCGTCGATCACACGGGCTTCGTTGAGAAGGCGGATTCGGGGCTCCAGCTCACCGCGGCGTTCACGCGCGCAATTGGTGAAGTGAACTGTCCGCGACTTCCAGGCCTCGTACTCGGACGCCGTCTCCCGGTAGTCCTCGCGGGTGCCCTGAAAGGCACGCAGGTCGGCCTTGCGTTTGATGAACGCGACCTCGACCTGCTTGATCAGGAGCCCAAGCGCGCGGTAGGTCTGCCGTAAACGCTCCTCGCCAGTGGTCATTGCCCGCCAGCGTGCCGTGTCTGGCCGGTTGACTTCCTGACCGACCGCTTCGACGGCTGCACGGTCATCGTCGACTGCGTACGGGAGTCTCATGTCTCGGGTTCCGCCACGGCCAAGCGTTGAGGGCTGAGTGGCCGAGCGCGCTCTTGGCGCAGCTCGATTTCAGCCAGTTTTTGGGTGAGCCATTCCCGGGTCTCTTGCTGGCCAAGCGCTAGTTCTGCCAGACGTTCCAGTTGGCCCTGGTAGTAGGCGATGTCGTGCGCGCTTTCGAGGAAGAGGCTGGCGGTGGGCAGTTGGTGGTGGAGAACGGGTGGGTGCTCGTCGTGCCGATACAGGGTGAACCCTGTGCAGAGATCGGTCACGGGGGCGTCCGCGGGAACGAGGTGGATGTGGCAGCGGGGAAGCGAGGACAGGATCGACAGGTGCACAAGTTGCTCATGCGCAACCTCGGCGCTCCCTGGCTTGTCGTGCAAGGCCGCTTCGGGAATGTAGAAGGTGAAGGGGCCGGGTTTTCGCATGGATGACGGCTGTCGGGTGAGGCGATCCTGCACTGCGGCATCCAGCGCGAACCCGTTCTCGTAGCCGTGCGTCCTAAGCACGGCGCGGATGTACGGTTCGATTTGGAGATGTCGGGGGATAGAGAGAGCATCGTAGGTGGCGAAAGAAATACTTTCGGTATCGAGCACGGTGACGATAGGGAGTGAGTCGGGGAAACCCGCGGGGTGAGGCCTGGCCTGGCAGCCGTCGTCGGGGTAGCGGTCGAGCGCCACCAGGCGGTCGAACTCCTCGGTAGTTGCCTTCGCTCGTGCGAGGTAGAGCGCAACCCTTCCGTCTTGAGGTTTGCGTGTGCCGTTCTCCATGTGTGAAATCGCAGGCTCGCCCCAATCCAGCATAAAGGCCATGTTGACGCCTAGGTAACCTGCGCGCTTGCGGATCCGTCGGAGCTCGGCGCCCATTTCCCTTCTTTTGATGGTGGAGAACTTCTTTTCTTTTCCCGTCTTCAATGGATTCCTCGATGTGGTCATGTGGTATCGATTTTCTGATTTCTAGCGATCCGGGCCTGGACTTCCTGGTCGATAGCGGACTAGGGCCTAACCTCGGTTAGGTGTGTCGAGAGTCGATCTCGGGTCTCGCTACGACTGAGCGCTGCTGCGGCGATCTTTTCTAGATGGCCTTCGTAGAACGTGATGTCGGTTTCGTTTTCGAGGAAGAGACTGGTGGTGGGTTGTTGATGGTGCAGTACGGGGCGGTGTTCCTCATGTCGGTAGAACGTGAAACCTGTGCGTATGTCCGTCAGGTCCGCGTCTGCGGGAACAAGATGGATATGGCAGTGAGGCAGTGTGGACGCGATTGTCAGATGCGCCAACTGTTCATGTGTCACCGTGGGAGGCACGCTGGTGCTGTGGAGGGCAGTTTCGGACAGGTAGAAGGTGAAGGACCCGGGTTGGCGAAGGGAAGAGGGGTGGAGAGCCAGCCGGGTCTTCACCGCCGTGTCGAGTGCCTGATCGTCGTATCCGTGTCGCCTGAGGGCATCGCGGATGTACGGTTCGACCTGGAGGTGGCGGGGTACTTCCACGGGGTCGTAGCTGGTGATCGATGAACTGTCGTGGTCGAGCATGGTGATGATGGGAAGGCTATCGGGGAAGCCCGCCGGGTGTGGCCTGACTTGGTAGCCGTCATCTGGGCGGCGAGCCAAGGACACCAGTTCGTCGAGTTCGACGGGGGTGGACTTTGCTCGCGCCAGGTAGAGTGCGAGTTTCCTGTCCGGGACCTTGCAGAGGCCGTTCTCCAGGCGCGAAACCGTGGAAGCGTTCCAGTTCATCAACGCACCCACGTCGCCTCCGGGATACCCAGCCCGCTTGCGGATCCGGTGAAGCTCGATTCCGAGCTCTCGCATCTTTACAGTCGACAAAGAGCTCGCGTTATTTTTCTTCTTCACAGTTCCTCATAATGCTTCTAGAAGAGATTTCTTTGCTGTGGTGGCGCGGGAAACGGAGAGTTGGCCAGATGATCGTCCGCGGAGGCCAGGTTGGAGGTGTAATGTTCACCATGCGAGCGAGAGCCCGAAATATATTCTGGCTCCCAGGTAAGCGATGACGAATCCGCTGCCGACGATGACTCCTCCTCCGATGAGCAGGAAGATAATTCCGATATAGCTGACGTTGCCCAGCCTGGAACCAGCTGACGTGCGATGAGAAGTGGCATGCGCGTGGCGTCCGGTGGCCATCTGTTCTCCTCCATAACATTTAGTCGGCAATTCTCGCGAGAGTTGCGAGCGGGAGCTGGCAGGTTGAGAGGAGTCCCGGCGAGGGGGTCAGGTCCGGGACTCCTCTCAACCTGTCACCTGTGGGCCGCCCGAATTTGTTTCTGGCTGTGGTGGTCAAATAAGGTGCCATGGCCCGGCGATGCATCCGTTGTAACCGCTTTTCTCGGCTGCGTGACCGGTTGACCGGACGCAACTGTGCGGTGCTTGTCGCCAAGGCAAAGGGACGAGTGCTGTTCCATGGAAACGTTGCCGCCAGTCCGGCGCTTCAGCGGTTTCTGGCTCGGGGAGGGCGAGTAGCCTTTGAAGTGCATCCTGAGGCTTGCCGCCGAACGACCAGGAAATAAGCTCGGGTACGAATGGATGAACGTCCTTGTTGATATGGGCGCGGTAGGCTTCCGCGAAGCCTTGACTGTTGACTACGAGGACGTCTGCATGATTGTTCTTTCGGTGTAGGTAAACAAAACCTAAGAAGTTCTCTCTGGTGCCGAATTGCCACTTCTCCCATCCAGCGCCGGACACTGCGTCAAGGGCGTTGTCAATGTCCGCTGTCATTGCCCCAAGAGTGGGCCGCCGCTTACGTTGAGAAGCAGGCATCACCGCTTCGCGGGTTCTTGCAAGGGTCCCGCCCGGACGGGCAAGGAGGATCCAGAACTGGCCCTGTTACCGTAAGTGACTGGATGCATGTACTGAGTGTCTGACTCCAGGTGCTGGAGTGGAACGACAGTGATGCATGAGATTCAGCTGGTAGAGAGCCTGCAGCGTCGGATTCCATGCATGTACAGCATGGAATCTGTGACTTAGGGTGTTAGATCGCATACACTGTGATGAGAGATGGACGAGGGGCGGCTGGTCGTGCGAGGAGCAACGCGCAGGTGTAAAGCGTGCGGCGCGCGCCTCGCTCGCGATCGCGTGAGTGAACATTGCGGGACGTGCATCAAACGATTGGTGTCCCATGAAGCTCCGACGCGACCAGAGTCATTCTGGCAAGCGGAGGGCATTCGTGCTGCGCTTGATGCGCGCCACTTCGGGCGCCTTCTCTCGGCATATCGCAAGGAATCCGATCCGCACGTGTCACAGGCTGCGCTAGGTCGATGGCTGGGCCTGGATCAGTCACAAGTGAGTCGGCTCGAGGCTCCCGGTGCTCGTTCGCCAAGCAACCTGCACAGCCTCGAACGTTGGGCCTTGGCAATACGTGTCCCCCTGGAACTCCTATGGTTCAAGGTTTCCCATGTACCTGAAGCATCGACTGGCGCGGAGGTGCAAGCTAGTGTCGACGACGTGCAACGGAGAAGTTTCTTCAAAGCCGCAAGCGCGGGCGCGACCGTTATTGGTGCTTCGCTTCTCGGTGTGGCCTCGGAGTCAGCGAGCGCTTCGCCGAAACCTAGAAGCCGCGACGTCGAGATTGTTCGGGATATGACGGCGACGTTCCGGCGACTCGACAACCGGTATGGCGGTGGCCATAGTCAGGCGACGACGACCATCACCAAATACTTGACGTCAACGGTTACGCCGTTGCTGAAAGACGCTGGCAGGAGTTCGACGGAGCAAGAGGAATTGTTTGGTGCGGCCGCCGAGTTACACCAGGTCGTTGGCTGGATCGCTTACGATATCGGCAATGCGGGCGAAGGGCAGCGACACCTGCGCGATGCGTTGAAGCTGTCTCAGGATGCCGGTGACGACGCACTTGAGGCCGAGATGCTTGCGGCGATGAGTCATCATGCTGCGTTCAATAGAGCCCACGGGGTCGCCGTCGACATGGCGCTCGCAGCCAGGCGTACTGCCAAGCGATCCGGCCTGGTCGCTCTGCAGGCAGAGGCTGCGGTTTTAGAAGCCCATGGGCACGCGCTCCAGGCGAACCCATCTGCTTGCTTCGCAGCCCTTCGTGACGCGGAACGATCCTTCGAACGATTTGTACCCGGTTCTGGGCCGTCCTGGCTGACCTATTTCGACAACGCCTACCTTTCGGCGAAGTTCGCTCACACCTTCCGCGATCTCGGACTTCCTGTTGAAGCCGAGCGGTTCGCCCGGCGATCACTTGGAATGAGCGACGGGTACGAGCGTGGAAGGTTGTTCAATACGGCTCTACTCGCGTCGACGCTGGCCGATCAGGGACGCCTTGATGAGGCGTGTAACGAAGCGGCGACCGCGGTAAGGATGAGTGAGCACGTCCGATCGGTTCGAGGTGGCGCCTACCTTGCTGATGTAGGACGTCGTCTAGCCGCGCATCGCGACGACCGGCGCGTAAAGTCGCTGTACTCCCAAATGACTGCGGCAGGTGTCCCCACTCCGACACAGTCCTAGCGGTGGAATGCGAGAACGTGGAGCAAGGCAACCTGGGATGCTGCGCCGATGATCTCGCCCTCGGCGATGCGCTGGCGAACAGTGTCGAGTGGAATCCAGGCTACCCGTTCAGCTTCGTTGATATCTTCGGGTTCGCCGACATACTCCGCTCCTCGGGCCACGTACAGAATATTCTCTGCGTCGGCGCTGCCGACAATGGGCTGCATCGAGCCAAGGCGTTCGACGCCGAGCGGGCGCCAGCCCGTCTCTTCCTCGACTTCACGCGCCGCGGTCTTCGCGGGATCCTCGTTGGGGTCGACATAGCCACCTGGTAGTTCCCACACCCAACGGTCGACGATGAACCGGTGGCGCCACATCATGAGCACGCGGTCCTGATCGTCGAGAACCGCCACCATGGCGGCTTTGGGGATGCGCAGCACGTACTGCTCGAAGGTCACGCCGTCAGGGAGCTCGACCGAGGCGATGCTCAGGTGTAAGCGACGTGTGTCGTCGACCAGCCGCTCCTCGTGGATCTTCCAGCGTGTCGACTCTTGCCCGTTGGGTTCGATAGCCACGTGACTGGATCCTACGGCGCAAGGTCGGCGTAGCGATATGAGCCGTGTTTTCACTGGGGACGAGCTGAAGGGCTACGCCGGCCGATGTTGTTGATACCCGCACGTCGAGTGAGCGGTGTGGCTGTAAAGCTCAACCTAAGACAAGCAACGGGCTGTAGTCGCGGAAGTCTTGAAGCCGACTGTGCCCACGGCTGATCTATGTCCAGTTTAGAGAAAGGTGGCGAGCGCGCCCTCATGATCACGGTAGGTAGTCACCTGCATGCGATCGAGTGAAACTTCGCTAATCGTATCCGGCTGGCGACTCTCCGGGCATACCGTGGCTGGTCCAGACGTGTGACGCCTTCATTGGCGAACTGGAGCACAACCGCGCGCGGTGGGGAGGCCAAATGCGGCGTGTGGAAGGGGTCGGGTTGATCGACTCGTTGAGAGTCGGTGAGTTTCGTGCGCTGTGGTCGGCCGAAGCCGCATCGATCCTCGGTGATCAACTCGCGAGGGTTGCTCTCGCGGTTCTTGTCTTCGAACGGACCTCCTCGGCTGTACTCACCGCGTTGACCTACGCGCTGACGTTCGTTCCTGCCGTGCTCGGCGGCTTTCTGTTGTCTGGCCTGGCCGACAGGTTTCCGCGCAAGCGTGTCCTCGTACTGACCGATCTAGTGCGTGGCGCACTGGCGGCGTCAATGGCCATCCCTGGTATGCCGCTATGGGTGCTGTGGACCTTGATCGGTCTGCTGACCATGGCGGCGGCGCCCTTCAAAGCAGCGCAACTAGCTTTGCTGCCGGACGTGCTGGGCGATGACCGATACCAAGCTGGCCTGGCGCTTCGTCAGATCACGGTCCAGATCGCGCAGGTGGCAGGGTTCGGGCTCGGCGGCATTCTCGTCGGGGTGCTCAGTCCGTCAGGCGCGCTGATCGTCGACGCGGCCACCTTCGGGCTGAGTGCGCTGATCATCTCGACGGGCGTCCGGCCAGTCCAGGCGGCGAAGAAGACCGCGGTCGGCGAGGTCGGCGCCGATGCTCACCAGCGCGGCATCGACCTCAGGCTGGCAGTGCCGTTCATCCTGGGGGCGTTGATCGGGCTCTTCGTGGTGCCCGAAGGTCTCGCCGCTCCGTACGCGGGGTCTCTCGGAGCGGGAGCGGTCGCGATCGGCCTGCTGATGGCAGCCGATCCCGTCGGCAGCGTCATCGGGGCCTGGTGGGCGGCTAAGACCGGCTCGTCGGCAACGCCGACCCAGCGAGCTGTGGTGGTCCCGGCGGCTCTGGCGGGTGTGCCGCTTGTCGCCTGTGCATTCTTGCCGGGAGTCGCCTGGACGATCACGTTGTGGGCGTTGTCCGGCGTCTTCTCGACGATCTACTTGATCCGCTTGCAACCCATGATCGTCGCGATTGTCCCGGATTCCCGGCGTGGCGCCGTCATGGGCAGATTCAGCACCACTGTCTACGCCGGTCAGGGCGTAGCGATCCTGGGTGGCGGAGTCGTCGCGGAAGTGATCGGGCCGAAGTACACCGTCGCGGTCGCAGGCGTTTTGGCCACGGTCCTGGTTGTCGCCGTCGGCGCAGCCTGGAAGATGGCTCGTCCTCGACGCGTCAGGATCACCGAGGACGAGCCTGCACAAGCTGATCAGGCGGCACGAAGACCCTCAGACTTCCTTGTTACGCATCGCGGCCTCCTCCCGGGACGTCCGGCTGAAGGAGGAGGTTCCGCCGGCCAGGAAGCGGCGACTTCGGAGACCGGCCCCTCCTCCGAAGGGAACGGAAGTGCGGTCAGTATGCAGCGGGAGTCACAGAGCGCGCATGGGGGTAGTCCAATTGGACCCGTAGGTTGGTCTGTCTGGTCTCACTCTGTGTATGCGCGTGCGTTCGTCGTGTTCATCGAAATGGCCGCAATCGCGGCGGTCGGCGTCAGCGCGGCTCTTGATACGCCCTCCTGGGGGGACGTTCGTGTCTGCCTGTTCGTGCTGGCTTTCGGGGTGATCGCGGCCGAGCTGGCGCGCAGCGTTGAACGGCGTCGGAGGCGCTTCGCGGACACGCCACACGTCAATTTCTCGTCCGTGTGGACGCTTGCGGGTGCTCTCATCCTGTCCCCGTCTCTCGCCGCCGGTCTCGCTGTCGTTCTCTATGTCCATCTCTGGCTCCGTTGCTCACGTGGTGTGGCCGGGACCTTTGCCTCGCGGTTCGCGTTCAACGCGGCCAACGTGATCTTGTCCTGCCAGGTGGCTGGATGGCTTGCCAAGCAGATGCACCTCGTGCCGATGACGCACGAGTTCGATGGCTCGGATGCGCTGGCGTGCGCCGCGGTCGTCGTCGTGTACTTCACCGTCAACTCGCTGATCGCCGCGATCACGATCGCGATCGTGCGTCCAGACAGGACAGCGACGCGCCTCCTCGGGCCGTTCAGCGAGAACGCGCTCGAACTCGCGACGTTGTGCATGGGTGTCGTGACCGCTCTCTTGCTCAGCATGCACCCCACGCTCGTCGTGCTGATCTTCGTGCCGCTGTACGCGCTGCACAGGTCGGTGCTGATCCGGCAGTTCGAGCACGCGGCCACCATCGACCCGAAAACCGGCCTGCTGAACTCGACCGCATGGCACGCCCTCGCTGAAGCCGAGTTCGCGCGAGCTGAACGCACCGGTACGACGGTCGGTGTGCTGATGATCGACCTCGATCACTTCCGCCGGATCAACAACTCCTTCGGCCACCAAGCCGGAGATCGAGCCCTCCGCGCAGTCGGCCAGGTTCTCCAGAACATCGGCGGAGAGGACTACAGCGGCCGGTTCGGTGGCGAAGAGTTCGTCGTGATCCTTCCCGACGTAACTCAGGACGAGCTCCGAGCCGCGGCTGACCGGACGTGCGAGGCCGTCTTCGGCCTGCGCGTCGACGGCATCCACGATCATGCCGTGGGCGAGCAGCACCCACTCAGCGCATCGATCGGAGCCGCGCTGTACCCGAACGCCGGTACGAGTCTCGAGGACGTGCTCCTGGCCGCCGACCTGGCCCTGTTCGCCGCGAAGGACGGTGGGCGGAACCAGGTTCGCATGTTGACTACGTGATCAAGTCTCGTCGGTCGTGGTGGCGGTGTCTTTCGCCAGGTTGTCGTGATTCTGCTGCGCCCAGGTCGCCAACGGCCGCAGAGCCCTCAGTAGCTCCTTGCCGCTGGGGGTGAGCCGGTACCAGACACTGCCGCCGATCTGGCTTCCCTCGGCACGGCGTACGACCAGCCCGTTGTCCCGGGCTCGTTGCAGCGTGTCGGTCAGCACCTTGTCTGTGACCGGCTTCGGGTGCGATACCCAGCCAACGCGTTCCTCGACGCCGTTCACCTCGGCCATCAGATCCTTGTAGCGCCGCTCGCCGAGCGCGAGCGTGGCCAGCACCGCCACCGTCCATTGACCGGACAGCAGAGCCAGCGCCTCGTGCAGGCTTTGGCGGTACGGGACGTCCCAGTCGTTGGCCACGGCCTCTGCCTATCACGAGCGGGCTTGCGCCGGTGCAAATCTGCGGTCTTGTGTCCACTGTTCGAGTGAAGATCAGCGTACTGAGTCGAGGCTCAGTACGTACTTACCTTGCAGATAGTCGGGGCTGACCAGCTAGAACCGAAGAAGCCCGGACGTTCCGCTCCGGGGACGGAAGTTAGGTGACCGGCTTGGTTCGGAGCCGGCGAGCACACCGGACCCAGCCGGTCACCATCACCGATAAGGAGGCGAGGCCATGACGATCCGCTCGTGTCTGTGCGCTTCGCCGGGGAGTGTCAACAGTGCCGATCTTGGAGTGCACGGTCGGCATCGGAAGCCTCGTGGCGGGACCGGCGTCGCTCGCTGCTGCGGAGCGCACGACGAGCACGGTGCTGGTGACCGGTGTTCGGACACGGTTCGTGGTCGCGGCCACGATGTCGGTCGCGACGGCAACGGCGAGCTGGATCGGCTGGCTCCGGATGGGCACGACGCCGAGCTGGCTCGTCTGGTGCTGGGTATGCGCACTGGGGTTCGGCCTCGCGCTCGCCGATCTCCGGTGCCGACGACTCCCGTTTCCGATGGTGACGACGCTGGCAGGCGGCTGCGCCGTGGCTTTCTTCAGCGTCGCGCTCATCGATGGAGTTTGGTCGCGGTTTGCTTTCGCCTCTGCGGCTGCCGTGGTCGCGTTCGGTCTTGCTTCATTGGTGCAGGTCTGCGCGCCGGACCACACCGGAGGAGGCGATACCGCGCTCTATGGCGCGCTCGCGTTGTTTCTCGGCTGGTTTGGATGGGATGGCTTACTTCGGGGCCTGCTGATCGCGAGTGGGCTCACCGCGGTGGTCGCCCTCGTAGTCGCGGTGTCGTCCAAGAGCGTGAATTCCACCTTCGCTGCCGGACCGTCGCTGCTCGGCGGAGCGCTGGTGAGCGTCCTCGTGGCATAGACAGGCCGGTGACCATGCCCAGACGGCGTGGTCGTGCATCGGTAGTGGTCATCATTGGGGAGGAAATCGTGAACGAAGTCGGTACTCGTCGGACTCTGCCGGTTGCCCTGGCCGGATCGGCGGCGGTGCTGCTGGTGAGCTGTAGTGGCGGCACCGGCCGGGTGTCGCCGTCGTCGACGAATCTGTCCGCTCCGCCGCAGACGGCGAGTTCCTCGGGCCAGGACGAGCGGGCAGCGGTTGAAACTGCGTACTCCGCGTTCTGGTCCCGGACTCTCCAGACCGACGACGAGCCGGAAGACACCTGGCGGGCAGCGATGACAGCGGTGGCGGTGGACCCCCAACTCACCACGACGCTGAACGCGATGCGCACCCAGAGGCAATCAGGGATCAAGGTCTACGGCGACGTCACCGCACGGATCCAGTCGGTTCAGATCGATGGTGCCTCCGCCAAAGTGGCCGATTGTCAGGATGCGTCGCGCACAGGCCAGGCGGACGCCACGACCGGCGACCCGAAAACTGTCGGGGTGCCAAGGAATCCAGTGGCCGCCGACCTTAAGCGAGACAACACGGACGGTCGGTGGCGAGTCGCCAAGGTCGCATTCCCCGGCGGGACATGCTGATGAACCGGCCAAGCAGCACGCGGGCGACCTCGATGGCGCTTGCCTGCCTGATCGGAGGAACAGTTGTCTTCGCGTCGCCCCAGGCAAACGCTGCGGCGCTGGCGCCCACCGATGATGGTCAGGTCATCGTGGTGCCCGGCGACTCATCAGGACTCGTCGCTCCACCGCACGTCGACATGGGGGCATTGCAGCAGCGAGGGCAGGCTCCTGTCCGGCCAGGCGGACCGGGAAGGAAACCACTGGGCCAAGACCGGCGTGCGGCCGGTGCGAGCGGAGCACCAGAGGCGCCGGACGGACTTCCTCCAGGTTGTTCCCTCGGTGGATTCGGTGTCGGTGGCCCGCCCGGCGTCGGCCGAGCAGGCGGCAGTGCGTTCGGGATCCGCTGTCTCCCTCCGCTGCCTGCCGACGATGAACCCGCGGCTCCAGAAGGGCCGCCAGCTCCGCCGTTGCCGACTCCGGCGCAGCTCGCCGCACGCGCATTCGAGCAGCTGCAGTTACCCCTGCCGGTTCCTCGTCACTCGCCGGACGTGCAGTTGCCTGATGGACGGGACGCCACGATCGTCGGGGAGAACACGTGGATCTGGACTGACCGAAGCGTGTGGAAACCGGCAGTGGAACGGGTTGAAGTCGGTCCGGTGTGGGCCGAGGTGACCGCGACACCGACGGGAATGACGTTCAACTCGGGATCCAGCGGGTCGATGAGCTGTTCGGGGCCGGGAACACCGTATGACCGTTCCCATGGACTGCACGCCGCCAGCCCTGATTGCGGCTTCGTGTACACCCGCAGTTCAGTCGGGCAGGTCAAAGACCAAATCACCGCGGAGTGGGCGATTCATTGGTCGGTGAGCTGGATCGGCTCGGATGGTTCCGGTTCCGTGGGCGGCGACTTCTCGCTGATGCAGTCCCGGGCAAGGGCGACGTTCGCCGTCGCCGAGGTGCAGGCCCTGCGCACGAAGTAAACCCCCTACGAAAACGCAATTTACTGCGTTCTAGGCGCACTAAGCCGCAATTCTGAATTGTGGAGGAATACCACTATGGGTACCGCTTTGTCTTTTTCCCGACCATCGAAACCGCACGGCAGCGACTCGGGCTTCCTCGACCAGCTCGAGGACGACGAGGTACCGCGGGTGCCACGACGACGGCGCTGGTGGTTGTTGGGCGTTGCGGTGGTGCTGGCCGCGGTCGTCGCGTTCGGCAACTACGCCCTGATCACGGGGCAGGACGAGCGCGTCGATGTTCTCGCACTCACCCGCGAGGTGAGCTGGGGGCAGACGATCGAGGAGATTGATCTCGGTGTGGTCAAGGCCGTCCCGGACCAGCCGCAGGCCTTCATCCCGGCCAGCGACAGGGATCTGGTCGTGGGCCAGGTCGCGCGGTCGATCCTGCCCGCAGGGACGGTACTGGCTCCCGGTCAGTTGTCCGTGCAGCCGGTTCCGGGGCCAGGGGAGCGACTGGTCGGGCTGCTTGTGCGGCCGGGTCACCTGCCTGCCCGTGGCTTGTCGGCCGGGGATCTGGTGCAGGTCAACCCGGTTATGGGCGGCGCCGGGCCCGATGTCGGGCAGGCCCCGGCGAGCACGTCCGGTCCGTTTCGTGCGCGGGTGCTCGGCGTCGGCCCGCCGGATTCCACCGGGGCGGTGACGGTCGATGTCGTCGTCGGCACGGACGCCGCGCAAGCCGCGACCAGCGCCTCCGCGGGCCAGGTCGTCATGGTCCAGCTCGGACCGGGCGGGTGAGAAGACCAGATGGCGAAGGAGTGGTGAGGGAGATGGCGATGATCACGATTGTGTCGGGCAAGGGGTCGCCGGGCGGGACTACGACGCTGGCCGCGTTGGCGGCGTCCTGGCCTGCGCCGGTGTTGCTGGCCGACTGCGACCCCGCCGGGGGCGACCTGGCGCCGGGCTGGCTGGGGCATTGGGTCGTGAACGGGTTTCTCCGCACCGATCTCGGCTTGTTGTCGCACGCCATCGCGACCCGGCACGCGACGGCAGGAGACCCGGCGACGCTGATTGAGCACGTGCAGATGGTGCCTCCGGCGCGGCATGTCGGCCTGCTGTCCGGGTTGAGGACGCAGGGCCAGCACACCGCGATCGGCTCGGCCGGATGGACCCGCCTGACCGTGGCGTTGGCCGCGTTCAAGACCGCGGCTGGGCATCCGGCCGACGCGCTGGTCGACCTCGGCCGCTTCGGCTCGGCGACACCGTGGCCGGTGCTGCTCGCTTCGGATCTCGTGCTGGTCGCGGTGCGCCCGACGCAGCGGCACGTGCTGGCCGCACGTCCTGTCCTGGCCGAGCTTGCCGAGCGGATTCTGCCTCACCGGCTGGGGCTGGCCGTGTGCGCGACGACACCGGCGGGTACCCGCGAAGTCCGTGTGGCGCTGGGACGTGAGGCTGCGGTGGAAGTCCCGATGGCCGTGCGGACGGCGGCGGTGTTCTCCGACGGCATCGACGGAGGAGCCCTTCCGTACCGGTCGCCGCTGCTGCGCAGCGCGCGCCGCGTCGCACGCCGCCTGCACGGCTCCTACCACACCTATGCGCCTGACGAACCGCGCTTTCCGGCCGTGTCGGCATCGGCCCGCTTGCTTTCTGGGGGTACCCGATGACGTTGCCGCGCAACGGGTTCCGCCCTCTAGATGATCCGGCGATGCTGCCTCCACCGCGAAGCAACTCGGCGGGATCGGCGACAGCGATACCGCGAACACCGCTGCTGCGGGACAGCGTGCAGACAGGGCGTGCCGATCCCGAGGCCGTCCGGGAGATCCGGGAAGCGGTCGCTGCCCGGTTGGAACGCGTCGCGGCGGGCGAGTCCCATGTGGATACACCGCTGACGAGCGAAGAGCAGCAGACGCGGATGCGTGCCTACGTGGCCGAGGAGGTCGCCGGCTGGGTGCAACGCCGCGCAACTGCCGGACAGGCACCGCTGTCGATCGCCGAAGAACGTCGATTGATCCGGGCGGTCGTGGCGGCGCTGTCCGGGCTGGGCGTGCTGGAGGAACTGTTGGAGCGCGACGATGTCGAGAACATTCACGTGCATGGTTGTGACCGGATCCTGCTGGAGCTGGCGGACGGTTCGATCGAGCTGTGGCCGCACCCGGTGGCCGACACCGATGCCGATTTGGTGGAGATGCTGGCGGCGATGTTCGCCCGCCAAGGCCAGACGTCCAGGGAGTTCAATGCTGGCCGCCCGTTGGGAAACCTTCGGATTCGCGCGGGTGGTCCGTTGGGGGCGAGGGTGGCTGCGGTGATGGAGGTTTCCGACCGGCCGCGAGTGGCGATCCGCCGCCACCGCCTGGTCGACGTCGGCCTGAACGATCTCGTGGCCAACGGCACGCTCGATCCGGTGCTCGCGGGCTTCCTGCGGTCGGCGGTGCGGGCGGGCTGCACCATGGTCGTCTCCGGCGGCCCGGCTGCGGGCAAGACGACGTTGCTGCGCGCGTTGTGCACGGAGATCCCGGACTACGAGCACGTCGTCACGGTCGAGGAGGAGTACGAACTAGGTCTGCACCTCAGCGCCCGGCCCTTGGTCACCCCTTTGGAGGCCCGTCCGGCGAACTCGGAGGGGATCGGGGAGATCTCCTTGGACGATCTGCTGAAGCAGACGCTGCGGCACTCGCCGAGCCGTGTGATCGTCGGGGAGGTTCGGGCCGGGGAAGTGACCGCGATGCTGCGCGCTCTCGGGAACGGCGCCACGGGCGGTATGTGCACCCTGCACGCCACGAGCGCCTCGGCGGTGTTCGACCGGATCGGCGCGCTCGGGCAGCTCGCTGATCCACCGTTGGCGATCGACGCCGCGCACCAGTGGACTGCCTCGGCGATCGACCTCGTTGTGCACGTCGCCCGCGCTGACCACGACACGGCTGGTGGGCGGCGCAGGCAGCGGTTCGTCACCGAGATCATCGAGGTCGGCCCGGTCGGCGATTCCGGTCGACCGGACACCACCAGGATCTTCGCCCCACGCCCGGAAGACGGCCGCGCCGTCCCGGCCTACCCGCCGACCCGTGACCTGCTGGAGCGCTTGGCGAGGCACGGGTTCGACCGCCACGTGTTCGACACCGCCGGTGCCGACACCTGGCAGACCACCGGGCTGCCGGGCGGGGGCGGGCGATGACGGGCGTATGGGCGGGCCTGCTCGGCGTCGCCGCGGTAGCGGCGATCGCCTGCGCCGTCGTCGCCTTCCGCCCACCCGCCGCGCGGTCGACGACACCGCGCAAGGCGCGCAGCGCGGGCTGGAGGACGGTCGCGGCGCGGATACCGAGGCGGCGGGTCGTCGTCGCGGTCGCCGCGGGCGGGGTCGTGTGGTGGAGCACCGGCTGGCCGGTCGCCATCATCCTGACCGTCGCTGCGGTGCTGACGGTGCCGATCCTCGCCCGCGGACATGACGCCCGCCGCGTGATCGCGAGGTTGGACGCCCTCGCCAGCTGGGTCCGGCGTCTCGCCGACGTGCTGGCCTCCGGCGCCGGCGGGCTGGAGCAAGCGATCGCCACCTCGGCCCGCACCGCCCCCGAAGCCTTGGCCAGCGAGGTCGAAACCCTGGCAATGCGGCTACGGACCCGTGGCCTTGAGGCCGCGCTCCGCGCCTTCGCCGAGGACGTGGGCGATGAAGCCGCTGACGAAGTCGTGCTCGCGCTGATCCTGCGTGCCCGCGCGGGCGGACGCGGCCTGGTCGACATTCTCGACAGTAAGGCCACCGCCCTGGAACGCGAGGTCGTCGCCCGCCGCGACATCGAAGCCGACCGCGCTAAACCCCGCACCGATGTCCGCGCCATCCTCGGCATCACCGCACTCCTGCTTGCCGGGCTGGTCGTCTTCGCGCACGAGTTCCTCACCCCGTTCAACGACCTGCTCGGCCAGCTCGTCATGGCCGGAATCGGTGGCCTGCTGGGCGCGGCCGGGTGGTGGATGCACCTGCTGACCCGAACCCGCCGCCCCGCCCGCCTGCTCGGCGCCACCTCGAGGATCCCGCCAGGAACACCGAAACCGAGGCGCACACCGATCGCTGCCGCCCATGTCGAAGTGGAGGTTCCACGATGAATCCCGGGGTCACCGCTGTCGTGCTCGGTGCGCTGGGCGGGCTGGCTGTGGTCTGCGTGCTGCTGGCGCTGGTGCGCCCGGCACCGGTCAACGTGGCCGCCGCGGTGGCCGAGCTGGACGACCGTGCCGCCCGCCGTGCAGACGGGGCACCGCCACGCAGCCGCTGGTCGACCCGGATCGAACGCCTGGCCGGGGTCTCCGGACGGTCGTCGAACCGCTGGTGGGGCATTCCCTCCTCCGACCTTGACGTGCTCGATCAGACCGCCGACCGTTACCTTGCCCGCCGTCTGGCCTGGGCCGGTGGCGCGGCCGGAACCGTGCTCGTGGTGGCAGGGCTGGGATGGTTCGGCGGAATCGACCTCCCCGCCCCGGTCGTGGTGCTAGCTGTGATCGTCGGCGCGGCTGCCGGGTCGGTGGTGCCGGTCCTGGCCGTGCAGGAGGACGCCGTCCGGGCGCGGGAGGAGTTCCGTCGTGCCACCGCCGCCTATCTCGATCTCGTCGCGCAGGAACGCGCCACCGGCCGCGCCCCCAGCCAGGCACTGGGCGAGGCCGCCGCGGTCGGGGACTCGTGGGTGTTCGCCCGGATCAACCGCACTCTCGGCCGCGCGATCCGTGCCGGGCACACGCCGTGGGAAGCCCTGTCCCGCCTGGGGAAACGCATGGGGGTCGTCGAACTCGGCGACTTGGCCGACATCCTCGCCACCGCCGCCGCCGACGGCGCCGCCATCTACACCACCCTGCTCGCCAAATCGTCCGCGCTGCGGGCCGCCGCTCTGGCCGCCGACAAAGCCGACGCGAATGCCCGGTCCCAGCGACTCGTGCTTCCCGTTGCGCTGCTGTTGGTCGCGTTCCTGCTCCTGGTGATGTACCCCGCCATGATCCGGTTGGCGGCTGGAGGTGGCTAGCCGATACCGCGCGACGACACCCGTTGTTGCCCTTCGCATTCCGCTCCAGGGAATGAATTCGACCTCGGCTTAAGGAGAAGCCCGATGCGCAACCATGATTCACCTGCAACGGTGCCACCGGTGCTCGACTGCGTGCTCCCTGACGGCTATGACACAGTGCTGCTCAATCCTGCGATCACCCCTCGGCAGTGGCGGCGAAGGCAAGCCTTCGGTCTCGTCCGCCCCATGACCATCCTCAAAGGACTCGTCGCCGCTGGTCTGGCCATGCAGATATCCGGTGCCGGTCACGGATTCGGCGAGAAACTCGGCATCGGCATGGTGACCTTAATCCTGGTACTGGGTGTATTGCGCGTCCTTAACCGCCCAGCCGGTGAGAACCCGTTCGAGCGCGAACGAGCGCCGCGGCCGCGCCTTCGGCGAGGAGAGTTCTTTCGGCGCCATGATTTCGACGACTTTGGTGCAGATTCCCGTGAACTGGTAGCCGAGCTGCTGGCAGGGGTGGAGGAGCTGCACCGCAGCCCCGCGCGCGCCTGGCTCGACCCCGCTCTGCTGGGCGAGATCCACACAGTGGTGTGGCGGGCTTTGTGCTGTCTGGATCGCAGCCGAGATGCCCGTGCTCTCGCCGACGAGATCGCAGCCGAACTGGACGCTGGCGACACCCTGGCAGCCGTGACGTGGCAGGCGGTTGACGACGTCGATACCAGCCTGCGCGACGTGGCCAGGCATGTGCAGGGGTGCGTCGTGCTCTGTCGCGCGTGGGAACAGAAAATGCGTCGACAGGAACTCGTTGACCGGGCCAGTGACACGCTGACCACTGCCCCGGGACGGGACCACCTCGCCAGCCTGTCCCAGGACTCGGACACGTTGCCGCGAAGCGTTTTCGCTCACGTCACAGCCGCACGGGACATCACACATTCCGGTCCATTCCCATGGGAGCAGCCACCATCCGAGTGGCCCGAACTCGTTCTCCTTTCCTCCCGAGAATCGTCAACCTCGCCGACTGTCAAGAGACAACCATGAGCATCATCCAGACAGAAGAATCGTTGCCAGGCAACCGCTTTGCTGTGAAGGAGTTCGATACTCATGCTCAATGACCTGAACCGCTGCGCAACCACTGTCCGGCGATGTGGTGCCTGGCTCGGACTGATCGTGACTGGCTGGGTGCTCACCCTGGTCATCAGTACTGAAAGCCAGTGGGAGCGAGCCCGTGCGTCGGGAGACCGCGGATCGGAGTCCGTGGAGAAAGCGGTCCTCGTCGCTATCGGCCTTGCCGTGGCGATCGGGCTTGCCTTCGCCATTCGCGCCGCCGTCCAGAACTACCAAGGCCAGATCAAGTGAACCTTCATGCGCCCGAAAGCACTTAACCGTCAAGGAGCCTACGATGCCCACCGCCGAGGAGATCGAACGACGGGTCGCAGTAGCCGACGAAGCCCGGAGTGAGAGGAGGTCTGCCGCGGCGCGACGCGTCGGTGACTTGGCTGAGCGTCACGCCGAGCTCGCCGAGCAACTCGGCGACGTCGAACGAGAACTGGGTGAAGTGCTGGCCGAGTCCGGCGACGTCATCGAGATCGACGAGCTTGCCGTGTTCACCGACGTCCCCGTTGCTGAGCTCACTCGCTGGCTCAACTACGCCAAACCTAGTCGCACCAAGCGAAAGAAGCCCGTTGGGGTCAACCACACGAGGACCACTCAAGCCCCGAAACCGGCTGCTTCCCACGAAACAGCGCAACCAAAGCCCGCTGCGGCGCAGGATATTCCCTTTGCACGAAGCGGCACCGTGTCCACTTCGGCGGTGGCGTCGTGATGACATCTGTACTTGCGCTGCACCCAGACGAGCGACCTATGCGGACATACGGTCGAGAGTTCGGCCAGACACGGATGCACGGCGACCGTGGAGCGGAATCTGTCGGCTTAGCCGTGCTGTTCCCGTTGGTGCTGCTGCTGATTCTCACAGCGGTACAAGGCGGGCTGTGGTGGCACGCCCACTCCGTGGCAGCCCAGGCAGCACAGGCCGGCGCGGACGCCGGACGCCCGGTCGGCGCCACCCAGTCCACCGCCGCCGCCGCCCAGTCGTTCGCCGACCGCGCGGGCCGCGGCGTCCTCGCCATGCCCGAGGTCCGCGCCACCATGACCGCGGACACCGTCCAGGTAGCGGTGTCCGGTACGACCGTCCGGCTGCTGCCGATCCCCGGCCTGGACATCCACGTCGAAGTGACCGCCCAGGTCGTCAAGGAACGCTTCACCACGTCGCCGACCGGGGGTGGCTCGTGACCCGCCGGGCACGCACGCATCGAATCGGTCGACTGTGGACAGACACAGGTTCCGTCAGCGTCGAAGCCGCGGTGCTCGTGCCCGCCGTGATCGTCGCAGGGTTGCTGATCATCGCCGGTGCTCGTGTCAGCTCCGCACAGCAAGCCGTCGACAACGCCGCCACCGCCGCCGCACGCGCCGCCTCGATCGCACGCAGTCCTCTCGCGGCACGGCAGGCCGGAACGACAGTGGCCCGCGACCGTCTCGGACGCGAGGGCATCACCTGCCAAGAAACCAGCGTCTCGGTCGACGCCAGCCAGATCGCCGTCGGCCGCGCCGGACTGGTCCGGGCCAACGTGACCTGCCGCGTCGCACTCAGCGACCTCGCGCTCCCTGTCTCCGGAGGGACCCGCACGATCACCAGTTCCTTCACCAGCCCCGCCGATCCGTACCGAGGCACCCCATGACCACCCGAGCACGGCCACGCGATACCGGATCGGTCACCGCGATGATCGCGATCCTCGTCCCCGCGCTCCTGTTCGTGCTCGCCCTGGTCGTCGACGGCTCCGCCCGTTTGCGGACCTTTGCCTGCGCCGACGCCCTGGCCGCCGAAGCCGCCCGCGCCGCGAACACCGCTGTGGACACCCGCAGCCCGCACGTCGGCATCGATACCGCCACGGCCGCCCGCACCGCAGCCGACTACCTCGCCCGTGCTGGGCACCCCGGCCACGTCACCATCACCGGACCCCGCGCGGTCCGTGTGACGGTCACGGTCACCGAGCCCGCGCCCATCGGCCTGCTCGGCCGTAGCGTCCAGGCCACCGGAACCGCTCTGGCCGAACTCGGCGTCGGTACCCGCGACGGCGGACTCCCATGACTTCCCCGGCGACTCAACGAGTTCGCGGCGTGCTCGCCGCGCTCGCTCTGATCGCCTTCGTCGCCGGTATCCCGAGCGGGCTCCTCGCACTCGGTGCCAATCCCGCTCGTCTGCTGCCCGATCGGTGGCCAGACCCGGTACCGATAAGCCACTGGCCCCAACAGATCTGGGCAACGCTGCGCTGGGCGTGGATCACCGGTGACCTCGTGATCTGGCTGATCGTCGCCGTGGCCTGGACGGGCTGGCTGGCAATCACCGTGTCCGTGATCGTCGAAGTGATCCGTCAGACCGGTCATGGAGTCCGCGCCGCCCGCGGCTTGCTAAGCCGGGTTCCGCGCGGTCGGTGGATCGCCGGGCTCGTCGCCGCCGTCCTCATCGCCACCAGTGCAGGCACCGCGGCAGCGTCCGGCCTCCCCACCACGTCTACGGCCGCCACCGCGCTGCCCTGGCCGCATCCGCACCCAGCTACCGCAGTCCGAGATTCCGCAGCGGCCACCGCGACCGCGGCTACGCACGACGCGGTCCCATACACGGTCGTGCACGGCGACACCCTGTGGGACCTCGCCGAACGCTACCTCGGCAACGGCATGCGCTATTACGAGATCGTGCAGCTCAATCCGGACCTGCTCGCGGGCAACCCGGACGGCCTCGAACCCGGTTGGACACTGCTTCTCCCACCGGACGCAGCCGGTCTTCCCCACCCCACTGACTCCATCGCGGAGCTTAACCTGACCGTCACCGTGCAGCCCGCGGACACGCTCTCCGGCATCGCCGAACGCCACCTCGGCGACCTGGACGCTTGGCATGTGCTCTTCGACCTCAACGCCGGGCGTCCCCAGCCTGATGGCCGCGCACTCCGCCAACCCGACCAGCTCCTGCCCGGGTGGCACCTCACCCTGCCCACCCCGCCATCACCATCCAAACCAGTGGCTGAACCAAGGGATACACCGCCGAAGATCTCCACGCCCGAACTCCCGGGCGACCCCCCTCCGGTCAACCAGACTCCGTCGCCCGTACCTCAGGACGACGAGCAGCGCGCGTCCGCGATCTCCGAGGACGGCGGAGTTTCACTGCCGGGCGGAGCATTCGTCGGCCTCGGACTGGCCGCCCTGATCACGTTGGCCACCGTCACGGCCCGAATGCGACGTCGTCGCTGGTATCGACCAGGAAGGGAAAGCAACGCCGACCCCGCGGGACTACCGGTCGTACGTGCGCTGCGCATCGCACACGATGCCGCCACACGATCGCTCGTCGACGACGACATGCCGGTTCCCGCACTTGCCACACCTCGGTTCGACCGGCCGGTTGAGATGAACGTCCGCGACCAAGCCCGGGCCATCGTCCGCCACGCGCTCCCGACGACGCCCGAGACCGCGCTCGGCGTCCGGGACGGGCGTGCCATCGCGCTCGACCTCGCCCGGACACAAGGCCTCGGCCTCACCGGCCCCGGTGCCCGTTCCGCCGCACGGGCGCTGATCGTCAGTCTTCTTGCGCAAGCCAGCACTGACAGCCTCGATGCCACGATCGTCATCCCCGCCGCTGCTGCCCACTCACTACTCGGGAGCAGCCCCCCGGACCGTGTGCCGACACGACTGAGGATCGTCGAGGACATGCCCGCAGCAGTCGATGTCCTCGAAACCGAACTCCTGGTGCGCACTCGCTCGGAAGACATCGCCGGGCATAACCCGGCCACCCAGAAACCTCACCCATCGAAGGGCAATGGACTTCTTCTCATCGTGGCCCTGCCCAGCACGGACGCCGACCGGCGCATGCACACCATCCTCGAGACCGGATCGCACCTCGCTCTCGCGGGACTGATTCTCGGCCCCTGGCACTCCGGCGGCACATTGCACGTGACCGACGACGGGACGATCAAGACAACAACGCCAGCACTCGCCGGCGACCTGACCGGCGCGCGACTGTTCACCCTGCCGGACTCCGACACCCTCGACCTGCTTGCGCTGCTTGAAGTAGCCGAGCCCGACCACACCGAACAACTGCGGAACCGCGTCCCTGCCGACAGCCCGGTGCCCAACGTCTCCGAGTACGAGTTCAGCACACCCGCTACCGGACCCACTGCCGAGACGTCCACGGTGTCCACCAGCGATGACGACCGGCCAGCAGTGACCCGGTCCGCAGGCTCGAACCGGGAACGCCCACTCCATCTGAAGGTCCTGGGCCGCCTTCACCTGACCCGCACTAACCCTGAACCTCGCGACTTCATCGAGGTCCTAGCGCCGCGGCAACGCGAGATCCTGGTTTACCTGGCCCTACATCGTGAAGGTTGTCGACGCGAAACCTTGAGTGCCGTGCTCTGGCCGGACGCCCCAGCCGATCGTCCTTACAACACTTTCCACGCAACCCTGTCCCAGCTACGACGAGGACTTCGCCGTGCCACTGAGGACGACAGGCTCGACATCACCATCACCCAGGATGGTTACTACGCGCTCAACCACGAGATCGTGACCGTTGACCTCTGGCAGCTGCAGGACGCGCTCGACGCCAGCCGGACCAGCACGTCGACTGACACGATCACGGCCCTGAACGGCGTCACCGAGCTGTACTGCGGAGACCTCGCCGAGAGCGTTGACGCCTCCTGGATCGACGGCCCGCGCGAAGCGCTCCGCCGAGACGTCCTCGATGCCTTCAGCGGCCTGATCCGAGCAAACCGCATCGACGCACCCGAGAAATCTCTCACCTTGCTGGAGCAAGCCCGGCAACTCGACCCCTTCAACGAAGCGATCTACCGCGACCTCATGCGGACGCAGGCCCGTCTCGGTCAGTACGACAGCATCCCGCGCACCCTGAGACTGCTCACCGCAGCGCTATCCGAGCTCGGCGAACGCCCCGCTCGCGGCACCCTTGACCTCGCCGACGCCCTCCAACAGCCGCGAGACGGCACCGCCGCCCGAAAAGCTAGCTGACCGTGCCTAGCTCCGGTGCGGCGCAAGCAGACGTGCCGTCGCCTTGTCCGCACTGATCTCCTCGATCTGCGATAATGGAATGGTGCCTGCGAAGGGCAGAGCGACAAGCAGAATGGTCCAATCACCGGCCAGCTCGGAGCTGCGGGGCTCAGTGAGGCGCCCGCAGAGCCGATCCACAGCGGACCATGTGGCGGTCCTCAGGAGAGTTCGAGCGGGCGACCTACTTGTGGGCAGGGCCAGAGGACGGCTGCGCTCAACTGAGGCAGAAGCGGTCGCCGCTTGTCCTGCTACCTCTCCAGCTTCCTTTCCCCCTTCCTCTCTGGGGACCGGCTAGAGAGGAAGGGGAAAGGAATGAGCGTGGCGCAGCCCAGGTACCTCGGCACCCCTTCCTCCGTGTACCCCAACTTCGGTGCCAGCAGGCATATTAACAGTCATCTGGGTGGATGGTCGGCTGCCGTCTGTTGTGATTCCGTGGTCACCTTCGGGTGTGATGGTCGCCTTCTTCTGGTCGAGGCCTACCGGTGTTCAAGGTCATGCATGCCGCTCGCAACAATGTCGCGGTGGCGAGGGCAGTTGCTCACTTTCTGCCAGAGTCCACTATGGATAGTATTCCAGGCGAACATCCACAGTAGACGACGGGTTGAAGGCGCTAAGCGATCTCCGATGTTCTGCGGCTGGGGTGCTGGCGCCGATGCCTGGGTGGTCGCGTTCTCGAGCGTGAATACGCTGCAGCTGTGCGCAGACTGCCGGCCGGGTTGGGTAGATGTATTCATTGCGTGCGACCGCTCATCAGTCGCCAAAGGTGCAGACTGGCCCACATTTTCCTCTGCAGGAGATGCGGGAAGTCCTGCTCCAGCAGCGGAAGGTCGCACGAGCTGAGCGGCTGACCGAGATTCGCGAAGCGGACAAGGCCGGTGTGCCGAAGACCAGGATCTCTCGCGAGGTCGGCCTTAGCCGGGCGAACCTCTACAATCACCTCAAAGGGGCCTCGGCGGACGAGTAGTCCCACAGGGCTGCCGTGGAACAGACGGACGACGAGACCTCGGATCAATCCTTACTGTCGGTTCCCAAGTGAACCGGGGGTATTGACGGGCGGCTCTTAGACCTCGGGCAGGGGCACGACGATCTCATCAGCTGATCGCGCGGTTATCCACCACAGGCTACCCATCCCGTAGTCATGCAAGGACCAGAAACCGCGTCATGGACCACGGTGTATTGCGTGCCTTCGTGAGCGGTCGCAGGCGTGGGACTGGGCACCTCGCGCAGGGAGCGCTTACCCAGAACGTGGGCGAGCTCCAGATGCAGTACTGCAGTGTGACCGTCATGTGGCTGACCGTGCCGATGCCGGTGGCAGTGAGGGATCCGCGGGCGTTGCCGTCTTCGACGAGCAGTTGATTCACTACGTCGTCGATCCTCGGTTCGGCCAGATATTGACGATCGCGTTTCGCGGCACCATCAAAAATAGCTACGGCCGCCGTAGGGCCACTCGGTCTCTTCAATTAGTTCACGATTAACTCGGTCATTTGGCGCCGGACGCGTACGTGCCAAATGGTAGACGAACGAATTGGCTGACAGGAAAGAGACAAATAAGACCAAGTAAGGAACAAATAGCGGTCCGGTCATGGTAGCGTCATACAATAAGGCGGCAAGCGAGGCGAACCAGATTCCTACGCCGATTATCAAGGATAATGCGAACGACGCCGCCATTCGTAGAGATTTTTCCCGTTTTTTGCCGGTAAGCGACTTCTTTCCGCTAAGACGGAGATAGACTGTTGTGCCGATGATGATCTGCAATAGAATTAGAGCCCACGCAGTAATATCGAGTGCGCCAATGGCTTTTCGTTGAGTTGCGATATTGTAGTCTTGAATCCCAAGATAGAGAAAGAAAAACATGAGCGGAGTCAATATTGTGGCAAGAATAAGACGAATAAAACTGCCAACCGAATCCAGGGCGAAATTGACACGCTCTGACGCAATGCTGAGACTGTCAAAGGTTAGCGCTATGGCGTAAAATAGAAGCAGTCCAGAAGCGGCGAAGCCGAGTCCTGCCACTAGCTCCAAGGAGGCAAGGCGGCGAGACTTTGGTACATCGCCAGCAAGGGCGGCGTACGTAAGACTTGATATCAGAAGGCCAACAAAAGAAACAATCAAGAAACGCGTTGGAGGGACAAGCGGGGTTGTCTCATGCGTGCTCGAACCCGCTGGAGATAGTCGTGCGGTCAAGAGAAGCAGAAGTCCGGTAAAGGCAAATCCGGACAGTACTCCCGCCAACTGAGAATACAGGCTTGCTATTTCAGCAATATTGTATCCAGCTTCCTCCAAAGCGCGGCCTCCGTCCACTGCTCACTCTGAATTTTATCGTCTCCGTTTGGTGAGGGTCAACGTCCGAGAGAGTGAGATTCGCTGAGGCCACAGCAAGTGATCATGGTAGCCGCCGGGAGACGTGTTCCCGCGAGCGATCCAACATTCTGGTAACGTGCCGACATCAGTTGACTCCGCAGTTCAGAAACGTTCTCACTGATAGTGGCTCCTTGTGACACTGGTTGGCAAACGCCAAAACCGCCGGGTTGCGCTGACCTGCAAGCTGTGTCGCCTCGCTCCATGCTCATAACGCAAGACGACAGGGCGGTCGCGCACGTTCATCCAGATATGGTATTTTCAATAACCCACCTCATTAAAGGGTTAATCATTTTCATGTTTGCACGTGTTCTATGCGCGCCTACTGGGTATCGTCAATACCACTTCATCTCGGTAGTCGCACCAGTCTGCACAGCACGACGGTAAGATCGCCGATGGCAACCTAGGGGCTCTCAAAAAATCCCTAGGCAAAAGAAGCGATATCGTTCAGTGTTCCGAGCCATCTCGACCGTTGAGGGGATACTTCCAGTGTTGCTGTCCTATCTTCGGCGCAATCCAGTGACCGCCGGGTACCTTGCCTTCCTGTTGGTTTCACACCTTGTGCTAGTTCGGCTGCTTTCGCTGGACCGAGCGGACAGTCTGCTGAGGTGGATCAGCACGAACCTCGACAATCTCGACACTCATCCAGTTGGTGCGCTGATTGGCAGCATCTTGTTCTTCAATGGCACCCTCACCGAGGTCTGGACGCTGGAATTCGCTGGCACCGTGATCACGCTCGGCTTGGGAGTCGGGTGGGCGCTGGCCCAACTCGAACGGCGACACGGTCCGCTCTGGACGTTCAGCGCTTTCCTGGCCGGGCATATCGGGGCCACTCTGCTTACGGCACCGATCATTGCCTACGCCATCCATCATGGTTGGTATCCGGTCAGCATCCGCGCTGACCTCGACTATGGCATCAGCTATGGCGCACAGACGGCGTTAGCCATGGTGACCTCCGGCTTGTCGAATCGCGCCCGCCCGTTCTGGATATTGTTCGTGCTCGGCTGGCCGCTCGCCGGGGCCGACTTTTCCGGAGCCTTGCCGAACTTCACCACCATCGGCCATCTCGCGGCAGCCGGACTCGGCCTCATGATCGAGGTGGCCACACGAATACAGACGCACGACAAATAGACGTTGACCGACCGGGCTCGCGTGGATTGCCTAGTCACCTTTGCTCTCGAAGCCTGAACTCGGCACGAGCGTTCGTTGCTGCTCCCGGCATCGAATCGGCATCAGCAGACCTTCCGCAGCGCCTGAGCAAATGCTCACGGGATGCTCATCTGCAAGCGGAAATGCTCGGATCGGTGCGGAAACTGCAACAAAGTGTACTTTCCGCGCCAACTTGGCCAAATCTGACACGCAACATCACGGTTTCCGCGCGATGTGATCGCTCGACAGATGCTGGTTTCCGCCGTACTTGATCGCCGCAACCAAGCAAGCGTGACCACTCTGCAGAAGAGGGTGCGTTCGACTGTTGGTGGCCAGTTTGATCTCCCCGCTGGCGGCCAGTGGGGTTCCAGAACGCCGGCCCATGCATCAGACCTGCGGCGACAGGCGCGTTCGACGGGTAGGGCATGATCGTCGGCCACGTCGTTGCGTCTGCTCTATCTGATCTTCTTTCCACTGGTGGGCCTGGTGGTGTTACTCGGCCGGTCGTCAGCGTCGAAGAATGTCGAGTTGCTGGTACTGCGCCACGAGGTCGCCCGTGCTGCGCAGAGGCAACCCGTAACCTCGTCTCGACTAGGCTGACCGTGCTGTGTTCGCCGTGTTGGTCCGTCTGCTGCCCAAGGCGGCGCGGCTGCACCGGTTGGTCACCCCGGGTACGATCCTGCGCTGGCACCGGCGCCTGGTAGCCGCGAAGTGGACCTATCCACACCGGGTCGGCCGTCCACCGGTCGACGACGCGATCGCCAGGCTGATCGAACGGATGGCCACAGAGAACCACAGTTGGGGCTACAAGAGGATTCAGGGTGAGCTGCTCAAGCTCGGATACCGGGTCGGCGCTTCAGGATCCGGCGGATACTGAAGCGGGCACGCGTGCCTCCCGCGCCGGTGCGGGACACTGACACGACCTGGCGGCAGTTCCTGCGCACGCAGGCCTCGACGATGCTGGCTTGCGACTTCTTCCATATCGACTGTGCGCTCACCCTCAGAAGAATCTACGTGTTCTTCGTGCTGGAGGTCGGCAGCCGCTACGTCCACATACTGGGCACGACAACGAATCCGGACGGCGAGTGGACTACGCAACAGATCCGCAACCTCGTGATGGATCTCGGTGATCGAGGCGACGACTTCAGGTTTCTCATCCGGGACCGGGCTGGCCAGTTCGCGTCCTCGTTCGATGCCGTCCTGGCCGACGTAGATATCGAGGCGGTAAAGATCCCTCCGCGCTGCCCGCGGGCGGACTGCTACGCGGAACGGTGTGTGCTCACGGCCAGAACCGAGCTCGCCGACCGTATGGTGATCCTGAGCGAGCGGCATCTGCGCGCCGTGCTCGCCGAGTATGTCCGGCACTACAACGGTCGACGGCCGCATCGTTCCCGCGAGCTCTGCCCACCACGGCCGACCCACCCCGTGGCAGACCTCAACTCTCAGCGGATTAGGCGACAGCGGCTTCTCAGCGGCCTGATCAACGAGTACGAACGGGCGGCGTAAACCTACTGGTCAGAGCCGTCGGCAGACTTGTGGAACCCCGCAGCTTCTCGAGCCGGTGAGATTGATTTGTCGTCGAGGTTGTTGGTGACTTTGCGTTGCAGGCTGTAGTGCCATCGCGGAAGTTATTTCCTCAAGCGAATTGGATCTGGTACCTCGTTGCGGCGAGGAACGGGTCGTAGCGGTTGTCCGGTGGCAGGTGAGCCGCCCTGCCCTGGAGCAGAATTGCCAGTGCTTGTAGGAAATCACCGGTCTCCCGGTCGTTTGGGAACTGCTTCGTGTGCTCGGCCAGCACCGCGCCGAACTGTTCCCGCCAGGTGTCCAGGTGCTCGCGGTGATTGCTCAGAGCGCCGCCCGTCAGTGAGATGAATCGCATGATCCGGGCGCTGGTCAGGCTTCCCGGCCACGTCAGCTTGCCATGGAACAGGTCGATGCTCTCCTGCGCCCGCTGGCACTCGGTTTCGTATCGATGGCCGGCGGGCAGGGCGGGGTCTTCGGCGCGCACGATTTGAATCAGCGCGTCGAGAAACTCTCGCTCTGGCGTGAATGTAACGTGTTCCGGCAGGGCATCGAAACGGGACTGCAACACACCCAGCGTCTGCTCGTGTTGATGCGGTGCGGTGGTCCGGGTGAGAACCGTGACCGTGAGCACGGTGTCGAGATCCTGCATAGCGGCGAACGGGGAATTGTGTCGATGGCTAGTGGTGAACTCATTCTTGCTCAGTGCCAGCGCCGCGATGGAATCGTCAGCCGGCAGCTGAAGCGTCGGAGGAAAGGCTTCGGCGAGTTCGCGCACCAGTTTGACGTACGGGTTGTCCTGGGACAACCGTTCCATCGGCGCCAGGTTCACCAGCGCGAGTACCGCGTCGACCAGCTCGATCTCATGCTGCCACTGCGGTTCGCGGCGTACCAGGTCGTCGCGCCAGGCGAGGATGTTGTGCTCCCACTGGCTCTTGGCCCATGCGATGTGGCGCAGTTCTGGCGATTCGAACCTGTCCCGCAGGAAGGCAGCGACGGTCTCCTGTCCCGTGGGCATGCCAGAGACGAACGACTCGGTGAACGCCTGGCGCGCACGGAGGCGCTCCGCGGCCGAGTCGAGCAGGTATCTGAGGTCTGCAACGGACAATCGCCCACCGAGACGCGCTAGGGCACCATTGCGCCGGACCTCGCCTTGTGCCCGTCGCACCGCTGCCGAGTAGGGGTGGTCCGGGGCGAGCTCTGGTTGTCGTCCTTCGAGCAGGTCGCCGAGTGCGGCGAGAAAGGAGGCTTCGTACCGCCAGTCCGCACCACGGGCCTCCATGATCGACAGGTAGTTCGTGAAATACTCGCCGATCCCGGACGTTTCGTCCAGCACTCCCGATCGCACCGACACGACGAGATCCACCAGTCGTGCGACGTCATCGTCGGGCAAGGTCTGGTCGACACAAGGGGCACGGCCCTGCTCGCCGATGGTGGTGGTAACCATTTCGACCACGCCCGCGTAGGGATGGTGAGCGGGAAGTTCCGGTGACTCGCCTTGAAGGATCCGCACCGCGGCGGCGTAGAGATCGGCGTCGGTGTGGCGGCCGATGCCACGGGCCTCTTCGGCCTGCTCGCCTAGTCGCTGAGCGAGCCCGTCGGTCGTCTTCGGCCGGTCGGTTCTCGCCGCTACGACCCGGTCCATCAGTCCGGGGAGTTCGGCGTTCGGTATCAGGCTGAACAGAACCGTGCCATTCGTGACTGCTTCGACTGCGCGGGCGAACTCGTCGTAGTAAGGGTTGTCCTCACCTAACAGGGGATGGTCTCCGGATGCGAGGGCGATGAGCGCGGCGATGAACTCCTCACTCCAGCGATCACCGCGCCAGGAAGAGTCCCTTTTCGCGTCTTTGAGGTGTTCTGTCCACTTAGCCAGTTCGCCGGGCTGCAAGACCAGCGTTGCTACGGTCCGTTCCACCAGGACGTGTGTAGGCAGCCGCTGGTGCTCGAAGAGTGAGTCCAGCAGCGCATTAAGGACTGCGCAATGCGGGTGGTCCGCAGGCAGCGCGGCGGGCTGGCCTCCCAGCACGCAGAGCAACGCACGGCAATAGTCCTCGACCGGGACGTCACTCCAGATCCAGGCGCTGCGAAGATTGGCACGCAGAGTGCGTTCCCAGTCCGCACGATGCCGGGATCCGTCGACAAGGACGAACAGCGTTCGCTGCGCCCATTGCAGGGCACCCTGGCCTGTCAGGTGCGACCGATCGCCTGTGTCGCGGAGTTGTTCCGCTCGTGTTCGGACTTCTGCGACTATCTGCGCGTAGCCGGTGCCCGCAGCGCCGCGTTCGGAATTGCCCAGGGTGACATCGATCAGGCTGTTGACGAACTCGGCGTGCTCGGAGTGCAGCTCGCCAGCATCTTCGATGAAGTGTCGCAACGCTTCCGCCCATTCCTGGCCGGCCTGGTCAGGGGACGAGGCGAGGCTGATGGTGCGGCCGATCAAGTAGGCTCTCAGGTCTTCCGGCAGCACGCCTGCGGGGTCTTCCAGACGGTCGGCCTGTCTCCGTCCTTTGACGCGGTACTGCTCAATTTCGTTGAGCCGGGCGACGTCCTCGTAGCGCACCACGAAGTGGCCACGGACGACGAACTCCTCGACGCTGTCCTCGTCGAGGAACTCCTCAGTCAGGAGACGCGCTAGGGGAAGCGCGGCGGCGTGCGCGGCGAGTGCCTCGGAGTGTCGGCCGGCCTCGGCATGCAGCTGGGCGAGATTGCGCAGAGCGGTGGCGTGCCCTGCAGTGTGACCGGTGGTGGCAAACAGCGAGATCGCAGTCTTCAGCAGACTGGCCGCGTAGTCGGGCTCGTCGGCTGCGATCGCCCCGGCGAGGAAAAGCCGGGCCACACCCTCGCGGTCGCGTTGGCCGATCTGCTCGAACTTCTCGACGGCGTCACGCAGCATTGTGGCTGCGGTACTCGAACTGCCGAGGGTGTCAAAGAGCCTGCCTAGACGCAGGAACGTCTCCGCCTGAACGTCGCCGAGGTTGTGCTGCCCTGCGATGTGCGAGGCGTGTGACAGCGACATGATCGCCGTGGCGCGCTCGGCGAACGTGCGAAACCAGTGGGCTTGCCAATCCGCGAGCTGGAGCAGGGCGTGGGCAAGTTGCGGTTCGTCGCCGAGGCGCGTCCACAGCTCCACGGACCGGTACAGCCACTGCGGCGCGGCGTCCGGGTCGTACTGGAGCATGATGGCGCCGAGGTTGCTGTTCGTCATGGCGGTCCCCGCCGTGTCGCCCGAGCTCTCTGCCCGGCGGCGGGCCTGGTACAGGCTGCGGATAGCCGCAGTTGGGTCGCCGCGGACGTGCTGTCCCTTGGCTAGCGAGTTGAGCAGGACGACCTCGTAAGAGGACTCGCCGAGCAACGAGCTGACTGCCGCGCCCGTGGACATCCATTCCGGGTGGTGCAGTTCCGTGCGCGTGGCGAGCAGGTGCCGGGTGTTCAATGCGAAGGTCAGCATTCGGTCGAGCCGTGCTCGATCCGGCCGCTTCCCGCTGAGTTCCGCTTGTACGGCAGGTACCAGGAGTGTGCCGGTTTCCTCCATGTGGGCGATGTACGGGTTCAGCTCGTTCCACTGGTCGAGTGGGCGTTGCGCGAACCTCGTGCTGATGTCGACGACTTTTGCTGTGTAACAGTCCTCTGCTAACGAACGATCTTGGCTGCTGTGCAGGAGGGCGCGGGCATAGGCGCGCAGCAATTGGTGCTGGTGGTACCAGCCAGGTGAGGTCGCGATCGAGAGCAGTGCCCGGTGCCGGAAGCGGTCGAGGACCGGCTTCGGGGCATCACCCCAGATCGCCTCGCACAGCGACCGGTCGAAGTCGGCACCATACGCCAGCACACCGAGCGCGCGGAATCGGGCCTGGTCCGCCGCGTCCAGCTGGTCGTAGCTGAACGACAGCACCAGCTCTAGGTTGTCCTCGCGAGACTCACCCAGTTCAAGACGGATACCTCGAAACGGGCTCCCCGCAGGGATACCTCCCCGATACAGGGCCAGCAGCTCTCCGAGCTCCGCGTCCGGTCGTTCCAGTAGCTGTACCTGCCCGGCCGCGAGCTCCATAGCGAGCGGATGGTGTCCCACGATCTCCGCCAGCTCGCGCAGGTCGCCCTCAGCCAGGGCTGGGAAGTCGGACAGCAGCACGCGAAGCATTCCCACTGCGTCATCAGATGTCATCGGATGGAGCTCGACGCCGGTACTGCGCAGTTGGGAGACCACCCGCCGGGAACGGGTGGTGATCAGGTGGACCGTCCCGGGCGGGGACGCCGCCCGCAGGTGTCGGGCGGTGGTGACCGAGTCGCCTTCCCAGATGTCGTCGAGTACTACCAGCACCCGTTCCCCCGGGAAGTGGTCGCGCACCAAGGCGGCCAACGTCGCTCGTACCCGGCTGACCAGCCCCTCGACCGATCCGTTGCCCGCCTCGAACTCGGGGTCGGCGTACCTAGCCCAGTCTGTCAGCAGTGCGACAGGATTCGGAGCGGGGCCGAGCGACGCCCAGAGGACGACACCGAACTCTGACATGTCGGCGGCGAGCCGCAGAGCGGTGGCAGTCTTGCCAATGCCTCCCATGCCGTGGATGCTCGTAATGGCCACATTGCGCCCTTGTGAGAGCGCCGCGCGAAGCTCTGCCAGTTCCGTCGCGCGTCCGGTGAAATGCGGAGGTGGATCAGGCGCGACAGGCCGCGGCCGCACCACTGTCTGGGTGACGACTAGGTCTCCGGCGACGTACTGCGTTCCGCCAATGACGATGTTGGCGCCGCTGACCGACCCCTCCACGCGGACGTCCGCAGACCGTTTCAGCAAGTCGTGACGGAGGCATTCCTCAAGGAAGTACCCGATGAGCCGGTCGAGTTGTGCGCGGAGTTCCCCGTCCTCTTTCGCCATGCGGGTGAGCAGGAGGGCGCCGTCGAGCGGTGTGCTATCAGCGGCGAGGGCTTCCACCGCACGCAGCAACGGATCCACGTGTGCCGTTCCGCAAATGCTCGCCAGGGCCTCGCGCAGGCTAGAGGAACCGCGATCGTCTCGCACACTCCACAGCAACGCGCCACCGACAACGCCGTAGGTGACACCGATCCGCGCGTCTACCCGGGCCAACGCCGAGAACAGCCCGACACGGTCCGGCAGCTTGGCCCGCCATCTAACCAGGTAGTCCATCCCGTGGCAGTGGCCTAGGCGAACTTCTCGATTGTCGCCGCGACCTGCGTGGCGAACGCCAGCACGGACGGGGTGACACTGGCGAGCCGTTCCGCTGCCCTACGCAGCGTCGCGGCCCTTCTGCGCACCTGGGCGGGCGCGACCTCGTCCTTTGCCACTTCAGCGACCGCGTCCTCGGCTGCGGCGTGCACGTCCTCGGCGTCCCCCTGACAATCGGCCGGAACCTCGCGCAGCGCTGCCGCCAGCGCCTCGGTCTGTGCCCTGAGTTGGGCGAGAAGTTCCTCCGAATCCGTTGCACCGCCCACTGTAATGGTGAAGTCGCCGTGGACGGTCTGCGTACTGCCTACAAGCACGTTCTGCCCGTGCACGTCGCCCCCGATATGGATTGACGGCTGGTCCGGCTCGCCGCTCAACGTTTCTCCCCTCGCAACACGTAGCGAAACGCCGCTAGCCACTCGCTTCTTTGCCATAGTGTCACTTCGAGTGAAGATTGTCACTACACGTGACCAAATGCCCGCCACGTCAGTCGGAACAAAGACTGTATGTTGGGCCGGTGTCGCTACCAGTAACCGCTGAGCGAATCAGCCACGAGGGTCCACGGTGGAAGCTTGGCAACACACTCTCATTGGCATGAGCGAGCATCTCCGGCACGAGTTGTTTTACACGCGAATGATGTTCAACGAGAACATGTTCACATGACACCGCCGCACCACGAAGCAGCCTCATCACCGGCAACACCGTGGCTCCCAGCCCGTGGCGACGATACCGGCATCCTGCGTAACAACCAAGGCAACGGCGATCGAGGAAAGCCGAGTGTGCTTCGCCTAGCGAGCTAGGGACGCGATGCTGTCAGTTCTCGCGGACACGAGCCTCCCCATCAAACACGGCGCGTCATTTGATACGGAGAAATGCGGTCGCAACGGATAGGGAAAATCATCTGGGAGATCGGCCAACCCCCGGACGCGCGAGAGAGGGCCGCAGATGGACAAGGAACGAGCACGCAGCGCAGCTGCGCGCCCGCCGACACCGCATGGGAACAATCGAGACCACCTTGGAGAGCGTCTGGGGCGTGGAAAGTTCGCTGCAGGAGATGAAAGAGTTCCTGACCAAGTAGCTGAAAGCCGAACGCACCGAACGGCTCGCCGACATCCGGGTAGCGGACAAGGCCGGTGTGTCGAAGACCCAGATCATCCGTGAGGTCGGCCTCAGCTGCGCGAACCGCTACAGCTACCTCAAAGACACCTCGGCCAGCGTGTGGTCCCCGACCGGGCAGTGAAATTTCCTGTGACCTGGGTATGGATCCTATCTACCTCGGGCGCTATTAATGGCGGATAGCTCTATTGTTTGTAGGTGGCGAGTTAGATCAGCGTGCCGTCCACGATCGCATGTGAGCGACCAGCGGCCTTAGTCGCTAGCAGTGCCCTGCGAAGTGACGGCCAGCGCGCCGCTATCTCTTGCCAGGGCTGATATCCGAATGTCGTCGAAGGGGTCAGTGCAGCACCAGCACTTCCTGCTTATAGGTGCTCAGTGCGCGGACGCCCTTGCGGGGTGTCCCACCGGCTCCGCTCGGTATGCGGCTAACTGGACAGGAGCAAGACGCTGTCCGCGGATTGTTTCAGGACAGCAATGTATGCAACACGTATCGATGCGAGATCCTTTGCGATGTTGATCTGTGAGAAGACCACTTTGAAGCAGAGGTCCCGCGTTCTCATGTGGACGCCGTCCGGCGTGGCCCCAGGGGCACACAGTGTCGCGAACCCTGTTCTCGGAACTCTTCATTGGGCTTCAGCCTGCAACAGATGCACTATGGCTCCACTACTGGCGCAGTATAGGTATTTGAACCGTCTGAATGCCTCCATCACTGCGTGGCTGGCTAGCTCTGCGTGATCAGAATCTATCCGGAGCCCGCGAGGGAGCTGTACGGAGCCCGTGTCGGCAGGTTGCGGGCCCAGCTCAGTCGACCCGCAACCTGGCGACAACGAGCGGGACTTGGCCGCTGGTCGGGTAAGTCTTGTCGTCGGCTTCTTGCGGGTAGGGCATGCTGATGTCGTGTCTGATCGATCCGGTCTTGCGGGAACGCGGCGAAGTCGGCTTAAGCCGCTTCGCTGGTGGTGGGTTGGCGCTGCGGCGGCGCTCGTTGTCGTTGCGGGTTTGAGTGTGGGATGGGTGTTGTGGTCGCAAGGCCGTGGCCTGGCGGGGCCCGCGTTGGCGCAGGCGCGGGCTGACGCGATTCGCACTGGTCTGGCTGCAGCTGCGGGTACTGGTGCGGCGTTGGCTCTGCTGCTCGCGGTACGTCGACAGCGTTCCACAGAGCTTGCGCTCGACCTGCAGGCTGACGACTTGGCGCAGAAGGAGCAGGTCGCTGCGGCGAACGCGCATGATGCCACAGAGCGACGTATCACCGAGTTGTATGCAAAGGCCGTCGAGCAGTTGGGTGGCGACAAAGCGCCGGTCAGGTTGGGGGGCCTCCATGCTCTGGAGAGACTGGCTCACGACAACGAAACCCACCGACAGGCCATCGTGGATGTCCTGTGCGCGTACCTTCGGATGCCTTACGCACCGAACACTCGTCGCATCTCCCGACACATGCCCGACCTGCCGCCAGCCGATGGTAGAGCCGATGATCCTCAGCTGGCGGCCGAGGAGACCGATGGCCCAGAGTTCGAACAGCGTGAGCAAGAACGTCAGGTTCGCCAGACTGCGCAACGGATCCTTGCTAGGCATCTCCAGCCGGTCCGGGATTCAAATGGACAGCCGAGCAACCCAAAGTTCTGGCCTCGTATCGATATCGACCTCACTGGCGCATACCTCATCGATTTCGCGATGAATGAGTGTGAGGTTGCCGCCATCACCTGTAACAACACGATATTTGCAGGCGAAACCATCTTTAGGGGGTTTGCCTGCGATATGGCCCTCATTCAGGGTGCGACGTTCATCGGGGGGCCGACTGAGGATACTTTCATGGCAGACTTCCGCGGTGCGCGCTTCGGGTCCGACGCATGGTTCTCGTACTCGGCGTTCGCTGGGCGACCGTGGTTCCACGCTGACGAGTTCTTCCCAGGGTCCCATTTCGGCGGATGTGCGAGCTTCAGCGGAGTCATCTTCAATCGCGGCGCACGGTTCGATGGCGTGTCATTCGAGAAGGATGTGGACTTTGCAGGCGCTCGGACCCGGGTGGACTGCGATTCGGGCCAAGACTGGCCTGAACACTGGACCGAATCCTCGAACGCCGAGCCCTTCGGTGAGGCATCCGACAAAGCGGCCGGTCGATGGCGCAGCCTCATCGCGCCAGACAGGTAACGTAACTACCGCACAGATCATCGGGCGGTTGCCGACACATGTCGCTCGGGGACGTTCAGTGGGACTGCGAGGCAGCATCGGACGAGCTGGTGTGTGTTACCCGTGCGGCTCCTCGTCCTGAGGCGGGGTTGACAAGGCTCCTCCCGCCGCGCAGTCCGTCGAATCCAATACTGAGTACCTCAGCATACTTCGAGGATCGCAGTACATGGTCCCGACGTGCTCGCCGAACGGCGAGGCCCCTCGCTGACAACGAGACCTAGACGCCGGTAGTAACCCCAAGTGTAATGTCAGCTAACAGCTAACCGGGGCTTGTCGCATAACGGGAATTAGCGACCAAAAGTGCAGAAGCGTCATCAGATGAAACTCGCAACGGAATTAATACATTGAGACGTGAATGTGGTCGTAGTGGCAGCCAGTGAGGTTGTTGGGGTTGGGGCAGCCGTAAGCGCTGGATTGGTACGTGCTCCAAGTCGGGTTGTCGGCTGACCAGTACTGGGCCTGCCAGATGAGGTAGCTGACGCCGAGATTCGCCTGGTGGGCGATGAGCCAGTTCGCGACTTGCCAGCCTCCGGTCACCGATGGCTGGCTGTGGGGGTTGAACATGATGTCGCAGGCGCGGCCCTGTGGGTGGTCGGAGTGCGGGTTGGCTGGTCGGTGTGCGAAGCAGCCGAGACCGTTCCCGGTCATTCCGTTGGTGCGCAGTGTTTGCACGAGGTTCAGGGTGCGTGGTGTGATTCGCCCACCGCTGGTGGGGTCGGGCATGGTGGCTTGTTCGGAGAGCCAGTCGGTGCGCAACTTGCCCGGCGTACCGGTTGCGCATGGGGCGCCTTTCGTGGCAGCCACGATCTGCCGGGCCGTGTCTTCGAACACGGTATATCGATCTGGAAATCCTGAGCGCTGCACGGTTTGAGCGGCTTCGGCGACAGGAATGCTCTGCCAGTTCGGCACGGCCAGCAGATGACGGTAGAACTGCTCGCTGCTGTAGCCGGGATCCATGATCTGCCCCGGGGTTCCCCAGCCCATGGACGGGCGTTGTTGGAACAGGCCGAGACTGTCTCTGTCGCCGTGGTCGAGGTTCTGCAGGCGTGTCTCGGTGAGCGCAGTGGTGACGGCGACGATCCAGCCGTATTCGGGTACGCCCAGTCGTTGACCGACGGCCACGATCGTTGCCGCGTGCGCGATTTCCTGAGGTCCGAACCCCGTAGCCGCGGTGGGAGCGTCTGTAGGAGTGCAGTTCAGGCGACTGTCGGACGAGCCGAACACGGCTTGCACGACGGCGATCGCTCCGCCGCCGATGAGGAGAATGAGCGCCAGGACCAGCGCTACACTCGTTCCGACGATCTTGCCCATGGCCGCTTCACCTTCGCCGGCTGCCGGAGCCGGGCGGGGCGCTCGGCAGGGGCGGTGCCAGTTCCGGGTGGTGGCCTGAGGGTGCGCTGCTCGAGGGGCGTGGTGTGGTGGGTGCCAGTGTGCGGAGATCGGGCCAGAGCGCGTGCAGACCTGGGAGCGCTACGCGATCGGCGGTCCCGGGCTCGTCGACTCGTCGCCAGCGGGCCGCGGCCATGTCGAGCGGGTCGAGAGCGGTTTCGCCGCTGCTGGTCGCCACCGGCACTCGCGCGGGCTGGCTGAGTGCGCGCAGTGCCTCGGCTAGCGCCTTGCGGGCGTTGGCCTCGCGCGCGGCACTGGGCATCCACACCAGCACCGGTGTGGTGATGCCCGTGGTGTCGGCCAAGCGCTCGTAGCGGGCTAGCTTGCCCGCCAGCCGGGATAGTTGCTCGGTGCCGAAGTCGAACTCGACGAACCATTCGATCTCCCGGTTGCCCTCGTGCCAGCGGCCGTAGCCGTCCGGGGTGACGATGTCGCCCCAATGTCGGCCGCAGCGGGTGGCTGACCACCAGGCCGTCAGGTTTCCCGTGGCGCCGGGCTGGCGTGCTCGGCGGATGAGGGAGGTGAACAGGCTGTTGCAGCCGACGGTGTGCGCCAGTTGCAGGGAGAAGGCTCGTCCGATCTCGCGCTCACGGCTGTAGCCCAGTTCCTTGGGGTCGATACCGGCTTCGCGCGCGAGAGCGACTGCTCCGGCGGTGTCGAGGACGTAGTGCATCGGGTGTGAGCCGTGGTCGCGGTGTGGCTGGAACCGGTGCACGACGCCCCATTGGTAGAGGTCGCGCAGGCGTAGGTTCGCGGCGCGCCGTCCGGGGAAGGCGATGTCGATGATCTGGGTGCTGGTGAGCACGTGGTGCTCGAACAGCATCCGGCACAGCCATCGGTCCCGGTCAGTGAGGTGCCGGACCAGCCAGGCGTGGTGTTCGGCGGTGTTGAGCACGCGTGGTGCGGGACGTTCCGGCCGGTGCGTGCGCAACTGTCGCTGAGGCGTGGGATTGCTGACCATGGTGACGAAACCTCCAACTAAATAAGCGGAATTGCATTTGTTGCAACATTGGGCAGATCGCTGCGACTGCGATTTTCGCTGGTCAAGCGGACAGGGCGAGTTGCCGCTGAGATGGATGAATTCACTGTGGACCTGGGCGCCATCGTCGAGTGCATCGATGTTGCGTCTGATACAACGGCGCGATGGGTCCTGAAGTGCCTGGTTCAGCGCGTCTTGTGTTGATGGAGAATGTCGTTCACCTTGATCCGGCGCCAGCGGTGTTCGAGGCGATGTTGGAGCGCTGGCGGCGGCAGCAGTCCGCGCGTTTCCAGAAGGTGTCGACGATCGCGCCGAGGCTGCGGTTAGTTCGCCGGATGGAACGGCTACCCAGTGGGTGCCGGTGGCCGGTGAGGCGTTTATCGATGACCTGCGCGGCGGCGAGGCGCCGACCGTGTCGTCCACGGCCCGGTCGTACGAGGTGACGGTCAGTCTTCCGGCGAGTAAGAACAGCTTGCCGATCCACTTTCAGACCGAAGACCAGTACCGTCGGCAACTGCGCCGCTGCCTCAACGACGACAGCTTCCGCACGAGGTGCGGATCATCGGCAGCCTGTTCGGGCTTTTCGGCCTGACGATCAGGCGCATCGTCGATCTCGCCGCCGATCGATTCGGCCGCGCCGACGGCGACGCCTTCCTGACCATCGGCGACCATCCGGTCTTGCTGCCGCCCAAACTTGCGGTGCTGATCGAGCAGCAACTCGCCAGCCCTGGGCTACCGGTCGATGGTGTGCCTACCAGAGGGTGAGCGCCCTGATACCTGCTGCCCACTAGTCGGCCTGGCAAGCCGCGAGGCGCTCGGGCAACGCAGAAACTCCTCCGGCAAAACGGATTGCCCACGCTCGCGGCCCGCAACACCGCGACGATCGAGGCCGCTGGCGAGCTGCCTCTGATCGTGATCGCCGACTTGTTGGGCCAAGCTCACCCAAGCCACCTGGACCGACTACCTCGCTGCCGCCAGTGGGCCGGCAGAGCGGTGTTCTTGGAACCTCAGGAATAGTGCGCACTTTCAATACTTGCCTTTCGTTAGGCAACCTATGCGCTGGCAATGAGGCTGCCGGGTCAAATTTTCCCGGCCAGAAATCAACAATCTTCCGGTCGAAATTTCGTACGGAGGGGCGTTGGCAAGATACGTCGAAACGTCTCTCTTTTATTGGGATGTCTCTCCCTATCGTTTGGTGTAGAATCCGACGATGAGCAACTATGCCAGTGCGTGTCTTCGAGATGTAGAGATACTTTTGTGGCGAAATATCGTGGATTCAAAGTTCATGTATCTGTTTACAAGGCAAGACTTCCGGCGCTTTTCGACATCTGACGAGGGCGGTTCCCGGCTAAAGAGAGTTTACTTGTCTGCTACTGCGAAGATTCTGTCCGACCGACTCGATGCGCTCGGCATCGGTCCTGCTTCTGCCGAATTTGCCTTTAAGGAGCTTACGGAAGGGCGACTTGCGCAAAAGCGTAACCGTTATGACGCATTCTCTTCCGGTCCGGACTATGAGGGCTATCGAATGGAAGCACGGAATTTGGGGCGAGAAATCGAGAAGCTTGAGCAAATGACATTCGATTCCTGGGTTGACCAGTTTGCGGAGATGCTCAATTCCCCCGAGGAGTGCGTGCTTTACGATGCCCCATGGATGATCGACTCCTTTGCATGGTTGATGAGTATATGGGAGGGCGCTGATGCTCGGTTTCTGCTTCGTGCTGCTTTGCTAAAATGCAAGCCGGATGAAGAAGTTGTTCTCGATTTGACGCGGTTGATTAATCGTGGTTGGCTGGACGACAATTTTGATCCCCAGGCGTTAGCGACGGATTGGTTCGCCTCTGTGCTGACACATGGAAGCCCGGCCGTGGTCGTCACTGAAGGCGGCACCGACGTCGAGTTTCTTCAAGCTGCCGTTCGAATCCGTTACCCGCATCTGAGTTCTTACATTAGATTCTTCGACTTTTCTAGTGGTGCCGAGGGTAGTGCGGCTGCAGGTATTCGAACTATAAAGAGCTTTGCGGCTGCTGGTATATCAAATCGAGTTATTCTTCTTCTGGACAACGATACCGCGGCTCGTGATGCGCTGAGAGCGTTCAGGAATACCGTACTGCCAAGGCATTATTGCGTTCTCCGCTATCCTGAAATCGATCTTGCTCGTCGCTATCCAACTTTGGGTCCGAACGGATTGTCGGAGATGGATGTCAACGGACTGGCTGGCTCTATTGAACTTTATCTGGGAGTGGACGTTCTTACTGGTTCCGAAGGGTCACTAAGCCCTGTGCAGTGGCGCTCATACATCGAAAGCATGAAAGCCTATCAGGGCGAAGTCATGAACAAGTCGACAATCCAGAAGCGGTTTCGTGAAAAGGTTAAGCTGGCCGAGTCGGATTTCGACACTGTGGTGCAGCAGGATTGGAGCGGACTCGAAGCCGTAATCGGCCGCTTGATTGAAGTACTGCGAACCTAGTTGCGGTCGCATGGCCCATCTCCGGCTGCGCTAGGGCGGGCCGCTTTAGGGGAAGGGGTGCAGGGCGGGTTCAACATCCTCCCGAGTGGCATGGCAATTAATGCGGCAAGTAGGTCGTGGATCGGGTCGGGAATAATGCAATATCGGAATAGCGCCTATCTAGAACTTGGAATAGCGCCTTGTCGGAATTTGGATTTTTTCACCACTCAAATTCCGACTTTTCGTCGCTATTTGAGTGGTGTCTGGATAAAGAGCAGACTCGCCACCCGTCGACTGGCGGGATCATCGGAAGCCGCAGTTCGGTTAGCAGGTCCGTGAGTGGTCGGACATCCTCAACGACGTCTACCGGCGGCTTAGCGAGGGCGGTCGCGGTGAGCCAAACGGCTTCGACACGTCCGGGATGCAACGGCTACGCGGTCTCATCATGGTCCAAGCGGCTGAAACCGAAGCTTTAAGGACCCCCGTATCGGGACCGGCTCGCCACATCCCATCGCGCGTATCGGGCTACTGTTCCGATCCCTGGCAGGTGACGCCCGTCGCCTGACTCCCAGCCAGCTGACGGCCGACCATCGTAGCCCTTTAAGACGGACCACTGTGAAGTTGTAAAGGAACAGGAGTTGGGTCGGCCGCCAAGATCACGAGCGCCGAGTTGGTAACGTCAAGCCAGCCAGGCTTGGATGGCCAACAGTGCGACGCTCGCCGACGGAATAGTGCAACCTCCAGATACTGCTCCTTCGCCAGTCACGCAAGGCGTGACAACGCACTGCGGGTATAAGGAAAAGTGAGTGGTGGGTCAGGCCGTGCGGCGGGGATCGACTGTCACCGGCCGGACGTTCTCGACAGGCGACTGCGTGCTCCGGGGCACGGTGTTCAAGCGCGCCAGCCGACGGATTTCCGTGGCGCGCCCCGGAATCGCCGGCGGGAGTTTCTTGGTGACCGCGGTGAACGGGGGCGCTTCTTCGCTGTCGAGCACGAGCCGGGCGGCGATGTGGAAGCGTCCGAGGTTGGCGAGATCGTGTTCGGAGAGCCTCGGCGCGGTGTGCCGGGCCAGGCGACGGGCGTCCTCAGGCGACGCAGAGAAGATGACTTTCGACCTGGCGTTGGTGGAGATGCCTTCTTCCAGCTCGCGGGTCAGTTGCTGGAGATACTGGTGCGCCAGGATTATCGACATCCCATAGCCGCGGGACTCGGCGAGCATGTCTTCGATCGGGTAGGCCAAGTTCAGGAAGTTGTGGCACTCGTCGATGTAGAGCGAGGCATCGCGGCGATCGTATTGAGGTATCGCGGCACGCCGGGTCGCCGCCTGCCATGTGCGGGCCACGACGATTGACCCGATCAGCCGCGCGGTGTCCATCCCGAGTGCGTCTTTGCCTAGGCGTACCAGGCAGATCCCGCCGTCGAGTACGGCGTCCAGATCTACAGTGGACTGGCCTCCGGCCAGTGACGCGCGTACGAACGGACGGAGTAGCAGGCCGCGGAGCTTGTTCATCAACGGGGCGATGACCTGTGCTCGGCCGGCACCGGAGAGGTCGTCGTACCAGGCCCAGAATCCGATGAGCACGTCGTCGGAGATCTTTTCGAGTGCGCGGTGCCGGAACGAGGACACTGTCAAGAGTTTCGGCAGGTCGGCCAGGGCGGGAGTGCCGGGGAGCTCGCGCAGGGTCAGCAGCCCGGATCGCAGGATGTCTTCGGTGCGAGGGCCCCAGCTGGAGGCGTACACACGGGAGAAGATCGAGACCAGGTTGTCCACAGTGCGGGCGGTGTCGTCGCCTTCGAGCGGGTTGAGCACTGGCGGCCGGGTGCGGTCGTCGGCGTCGAAGAGCACGACCTTCTTCCCGAGTCTCGAGGGCAGCCGCATGAGGGTGTCGGTGACCAGGTCGCCCTTGGGATCGATGACCACCAGGCCACGGCCTTCCTCGGCGTCGTCGAGGATCATGCGGGCCATCAGCTCGCTCTTGCCCGATCCGGTCGCGCCGAGGATGTGGAGGTGGTGGCGGGCATCGGCGACGCGCAGCCCCACCGGCCTGGAGTGGCCGGAGTCGGTGATCCCGATCGGTTTCACCCCGGCGCCTTCGGTGGCGATCCCAGGTGGGGGTGGAACCGCTTTCGCGCCGGCGCGCTGCAAACCGGGCACTGCCTCGTCTGAGGGAACGTGGGCCAGCGCGGCCAGCTCCGCGATCGAGAGCAGGTCGCCGGAGGTCAGGCGCCGCTCGGCCACGGCCCGGATCGGGTGCGCGAGCCGGACGCGGCGGTAGTAGTTGTGTTCGCTGTAGGCGGCGAACGCGCTGGCGATCGCATGTCCGCGTCCGCGCAGGTGCTCGCGCACCGAAACCCGCTCCGCGCCGTTCGCGTGCTCGTCGACCAAGGCGGCCACGGCGTACCGGACGCGGGTTTCGTACTGAGGGCTGCGCTGCTTGGCCACGATGACCCGGTCCTGCGCGGAGTTTTCCAGCGAGGTCTGGTGATCGATGACCGGGTTCTTCGCCGCGGCGCTGGGCGTAGGGGAACCTGCTTGCGGGGTGAGCAAGTCCAGCAGACGGCCGACGACGGTGGCCGAACTGCCCGCGCGAACGCGGCGGGCGGCTCGGCGCGCTGTGCGGACACGGCTGCCGGTGACCGATCGCGCGAGAATCTGGACGACGGCGCGTTCGTGGGTGGGCAGCCCGGCTGGCGCGCCCAGTAGTGCCCGGATCGGGTCGGCCGGGAAATCGGATCGGATCGGTAGGGCTTCGCTGCGTGCCAGCCGTAGTTCGCCGCCCGCCGTCTCGATCGCCTTCCCCGGCGAGACGGATAGCGGGATCGGTGGCTTGGCTGGCGTGGTGCGGGTGCGCGCGCCCGGCCAGGCGGCCTCGATCGCGCGCTCGGCCATCCCCGGCGGAACGACGCCGGGGATCCAGAGCCGCAACGCGACACCGGCGTGGGAGAACACGTACTCCCAGACGATGTGCGGCTGGCCGTGTACTCGGCGTTTCCAGCCGCTACGCAGCAGCCCGACCAGGTTGGAGTACAAGGCCGCCGCACCGTCCGGATCCACCGCGGGCGGGGCGAGCACCGTCACCAGCCGTGCGTCGGTGGCCATCCGGTCATGGCATCGGCGTGTCCACCACCGCCGTCCGCAGGCGATACCAGCCAGCGCGAGCACGAGAACCGGACCGAGCGTAGAGCCCCACGACAGTGCGAAGTCTCGCAGCGCACCGAGTACGGCGTGCAGCATGGCGCCGGGGTCGCGGAGATAGTCTTGCAACGGTGACGCGAGGGTTTGGGTAGAGAACATCTTGACTCCTTTGGCGCCAAGGAACCTGCGGCGGCGGTGAACGGATTCGGCGGCCGCTCGAAACGAACGGTTGCGTGACCGGCCGGTCAGGCTGCGTTGCCGAGGTCGATGTGCCCGCCGGCGCCAGAAGATTCAGCGCCGATGTCTACAAAGGAGCTATCTTCGGTGCTAAGGTTGAAGTGGTTCGCCAACTCGGCCGGATCTGTTGTGATCAAAGCGTTTTCCTGCGGAGACGCCAGTGACTGGAACGCGACTCTCTGTGTCCCGGTCGAGAGCAGACCTTGTCCCTTGTCCGCGGAAATCAGGAACTGCTTCTCGCCTTCGGACAGGTTGAAGGTCGCCACGATCTCCTCGATCGCTTGCGGCGCTTGTCGTAGGAGGATCTGCGTAGCCGCGTTCGCGATGATCGCCTTACCCAGCTCGGTGCCGAGGACGTCGCCGACATCTTGGGTCGCGATCGTCAAGCCCGCCCAGTGTTTCCGGGCTGCTTTGGCCATGCGGTGCAGGAAACGCGCTCCGACAGGGTCCTGCATGAGCAGCCATGCCTCGTCGACCGTGATCAGTCTCGGGCGCCGGATGGCGGGGTTGGACACCCGCCGCCACACCGTGTCCAGGGTGAGCAGTGTGCCGATCGGCCGGAGTTCGTCGGGCAGGTCACGCAGGCTGAACACGGTCAGGTGGCCCTCGGCCCTGGTCGTGGTCGGTCCGGAGAACATTGTGGAGAACGCGCCCTCGACGAACGGGTGCAGCCGGGCCCCCAGGTCCGCCGCGACCGGGTCCGCGGTGCCGGTGAGGATCGCGGCGAGATCGGCGAGCAGTGGCGCCTGCCGGCCCCAGGTCCGCGGGTCGCTGGTGATCCCGGCCTGCTGATAGGTGGCCATGATCGCCCGGTCGAGCACGGCCCGTTGCTGTGCGGACAGTTCGGTGCCGAGCAGCACTCCGATGACGGTGTGCAGGAACAGCGCCCGGCGTGTCAGGGCGTCCTTGGGGGCGGTGCGGCGCCCGTCCGGCCTGATGGCGATCGGTAGGTCGAACGGGTTGATGCGGACACCCGGGTCGCCGAGGTGGATGTAGGTGCCGCCGATGGCCTCGCACAGCCGTCGGTACTCGTCCTCGGGGTCGATGATGGATACCTCGACCCCGCGGTAGAGGCTGCGCAGGGTTTCCAGCTTTACCAGGTAG